>CAYUJK010000257.1:1674-5759 GCA_964444895.1 uncultured Roseivirgaceae bacterium | reverse complement strand
GTAAACAGCTTTTTGAGGATGTCGCTGTTGTTCAGGCAAGGCATCAGGCAAATCAGCATCATCTCCGAAATGGCCGATCCCCTGGGCGAAGAGCTCCACAATGAATTGGAAAAGTCCGGCATTCAATACCACATTACGAACGACGTAAACGAGGTAGTAGAAGACCTGGACGTGATCTATATGAACTCCATCGCATTTTTAGGCGATAGTTATAAATCACTTGACTCGCGGTTTAAGCTGAACAAAGAAACAAAAATGAAAGACAATGCCGTGGTGCTTCATCCCTTGGCGCGGCTGGACGAGTTGGACCCCAACCTGGACACCACCACTCACAACCTGTATTTTACCCAGGCACATGGAGCAGTCTTTATCAGGCAGGCCTTGTTCATTTCAATAATGGACCGGTTCCACAAGCTGCCCAAAGAGGAGATACCGGTGAAGGAGTAAATAGCGGCAGAAGGCAGTTGGCAGCAGCAGTGAGAGGACCGTCGGGATGTTACAAAGAACGGAAGAGCCGCTGGAGGTAGCTTTCCAAAAATTTGAAACTTTTGGAAAGCTGCCTCCACGAACCACTTGACTTACTTAATTAACTCAATAAACTTAATTACTAAAAAAATGTGTGGCATAGCAGGATTTTGGAGAAACAGATTTTTAGACGACGAAGCGGGTGTTCAGCTCAAAGAGATGAACGAACAGCTCTATCACAGAGGGCCTGACGGATACGGGTACTATTTCATGAAAGAAAAAGGGATAGCCATGGGGCATGCCCGGCTTTCGATCATTGACCTGGAAACAGGCGCCCAACCTCTTTTCAATCACGACAAGTCGATTACGCTCACGGTAAACGGGGAGTTTTACGACTACAAGAAAATACGAACGCGACTCAAGCTGGAAGGGCACGAGTTTCACACCAAATCTGACAGCGAAATCGCCCTCCCACTGTATCAAAAGCACGGCCTGGACTTCGTGCAGCATCTCAGGGGCGAATTCGCGTTCGCCTTATTTGACGAGAACAAACAGCGAATGATATTAGGTCGCGATCGCTTTGGCATCAAACCTTTGTTTTATCACGTGGGCGAAGACACCCTGTATTACGGTTCGGAAATCAAGGCGCTCTTCGCCAACCCCAGGGTGCCGAAGGAATTTTCCTCCCAGGCAGTTCTTCACCAGCTTATGCATACCATGGTGCCCGGAAGCACTCCCTACAAAGGTATCCACGCTCTTCAACCCGGCCACCTGCTCATCATCGACCTGAAAGACGGAAATTTCGACATTAAGGAACAGAAATACTGGGATATGGACTTCCCCTATGAAGAAGACCGGAAAGACCGGGGTGCGGAGTACTACATAGACCAGGTAAAAGAAAAACTCATGGAAGCCGTGGCACTGCGCCTGGAAGCTGACGTACCCGTAGGGTGCTACCTCTCAGGCGGTATTGACAGTTGCTCGATGCTGGGGCTGGCCTCGTCTATGCAGCAATCTCCGGTGAAGGCCTTCACGATTAGTTTTGACAACAAGGACTATGACGAATCGGTAATTGCCAGGGAAATGGCCGATAAGGTGGGCGCCGATCAGGAGCAAATCAAGCTCTCGGCCAGTGACCTCTATGGCGATAACTATGTGAAAACACTCTGGCATGCCGAGCGAACCTTTTACAATACCCTGGGCGTAGCCAAGTACTGCATGAGCAAGCGGGTGAACGAATGCGGATACCGTGTGGTAGTGACGGGCGAAGGCTCTGACGAGCTCTTTGGAGGCTATCCTTTTTTCAAAAAAGACATGTTTCTCTACAGCAACCTCGCCAACAACGGCGAGGACTTCCACTCGCAAATGGATAAGAGCAATAAGCTGTTTAAGGGCGCCATCCTGGCAGAAAACCCCTTGACACACCCTGCTTTTGAAAAACTCATCGGCTTTACACCTTCGTGGATACAGCCCTGGATGGACACCCTGCAACTGGCTCGCCCGCTGCTCAGCGACGACATCCAGGAGGAAATAAAGAACTACGACCCCATCGAGGCCATCGTGGATACGTTCGACAAATCGCAACTGGAAGGACGCCACTTCCTCGACCAGGCGCAGTATACCTGGATCAAAACCATGCTCGAATGCCAGATACTGAACTGGGGTGGCGACCGTGTAGATATGGCCAACTCCATGGAGTCACGACCTGCCTTCCTTGATCACCATGTGGCCAGAGCGGCAGCAGAAATCCCCCCACACTACCGTATAAAAGACAATACAGAAAAGTGGGTGCTGCGCGAGGCTATGCGGGATATTCTCCCGGAAACCTTGTACAAAAGGGAAAAATTTGCCTTTATGGCGCCTCCGGGGCATACAGAAAACAATAAAAAGCTAGCTTTGCAGGGTCTTATCGACAAGTATGTAAACGAAGACACCCTCCGGGAGTCGGGAATATTTGACGTCGATCGCCTGCTTTCATTCTTTGACGAGTATAAGGCCGACAAAGACCCCGTATCGCTGGTGCGAAAAGACGCCCTGATCAACCATATTCTGGGGCTGCAGGTACTGCATGGGCATTTTCTGAAAGAGCCGCTGGTCAGTCATTAGTGGTTCTGTCCAAGATAGAAGGGAATGGTGAAATGAAAAAACCACCCCCTGCACCCCCGCCAGCGGGGGACATCAGCCATAGTAGCATACATTGTTAATTTGAACGTCTTGAGTAAAGCAATGATTTAACCCAGATTAAGCATCGGATTTCTATGCCCTAAGTCAAGGGCTTCCGATAGTTATCGGGGTGCAACGAGCTTTCTTACATGTATGTTGGATAAAACAATCAGGTCTCAAATCATTGTGTAATTTATAGCCGCAAATGACCAATTAACTAATGATCGAAATATGGAAGTAGTTTCACAGCTAAGTATCAACCTCGACAGGCTCAAGGAAAACATCATCGCTCTCTCTGCGATAGGAAAAGCAGAAAACGGTGGTATTTACCGCATGGGCTTTTCGCGTGAAGACTACCATGCGCGATTGTGGCTGCTGGAAAAGATGAAGGCAATGGGACTGGATGCCTCGATGGACGGCGCGCTGAATGTGGTGGGCAAACTGGCGCCCAAAAAAAGCCCCAAACCGTCAATCGTAGTGGGCTCTCATATCGACACTGTACCAAACGCCGGGGCGCTCGACGGCGCTCTCGGGGTATTGGCAGGGCTGGAATGCCTGCATGTGATTCAGGAAAATAATCTATCCATCAATTATCCCATAGAGCTGATCGCCTTTAGCGATGAAGAAGGACGCTTCGGCGGCATGTTTGGTTCGCGCTCTTTTGCCGGATGGATGAACCCGGGCTACCTGGAAGAAGCTACTGACCTGGACGGGGTACGGCTGAGAGAAGCCATGGAAGACCTGGGGCACGATCCCTACAAGGCGCTCGATGCCGCCCGAAATCCGGATGACATCCGCTATTTCCTGGAAATGCACATTGAACAAGGGCCTGTGCTGGATGAAAATCATCACGCGGCGGGCATCGTTACGGACATCACCGGTCTTTTCAAATGGCAGGTAACACTTACCGGCACGGCGAATCACGCCGGCACTACCCCGATGAACATGCGCAACGACGCTTTCATGGGACTGGCAGATTTTGCGCACGAAATCCCCCGGATCATTGATGAAAATGGAAGTGAATTTTCAAAAATGACCATCGGAAAAGTGCAGCTGTTTCCGGGATCGCCCAATACCGTACCCGGTGAGGTGAGGTTTTCGCTGGATGTGCGCGATATTTCTTCTGACATCATGCTCGAACTTCAGGATGCCAGCCGAAAAGCGCTATCGGCCATAGCCCGGCGTAGCAAGTTGCGATTTGACTTCGAAGAGCTGAGCTGGATAGACCCTGTAAAATGCGACAATCATTTAATCAATACATTAGAAAAAGTTTCGCAGCAACAAAACGTTAACTATATTAAAATGCCAAGCGGAGCGGCCCACGACGCACAAATGGTGTCAAACATTGCGCCGATAGGCATGGTGTTCGTTCCCAGTAAAAAAGGGCTAAGCCATACACCCCACGAATGGACCGACTGGCGCGACATCGAAACCGGCACGAATATCTTGCTGAATGC
>CAYUJK010000257.1:0-1574 GCA_964444895.1 uncultured Roseivirgaceae bacterium | reverse complement strand
AGAGTGGTAAACTTCCAGGAGAAAGGCGTGGCGCTGCTGGTCATAGATATGCAGTACCTGGACGCAGCACGGGGCTATGGTGTTTTTGAAAACATTACCTCGTCCGGCATACCGATTGAGCAGCAAAACTACTATTTCGACACCCTGGAAGAATACGTAATTCCAAATGTACAGCGTCTGCTAAGGATATTCCGCAAAAATAAACTGGAAGTGATCCATACCCGCATCCAATCGCTCACCAAAGACGGTCGCGATAGAGGCGCCGGGCACAAGCGCCTGGGATTGCTGGCCACACCTGGCTCCAAGGAAGCGGAATTTTTGCCCGAAGTGGCGCCCGTAGGAGACGAAATCATCATCAACAAAACGGCAAGTGGCGTATTTTCCTCTACCAACCTGCACTATGTACTGAATAACCTGGGTGTACACGAACTGGTGGTAGCGGGAGTATATAGCAACGAATGCGTAGAAACAACCATCCGCGATGCCTGCGACCTCGGCTACCTGGTAAGCATGGTGGAAGACGCCTGCACTACCGTGACTCCCGAGCTGCACCAGGCCACCATCATGACCCTCCGGGATCGCTATGCCGAGGTGGTGATTACCGACCAGATTGAAACACGATTTGAAGAACGTCTGGTGACAAATGGAATGGAGGTGTCCTCAAAAAAATAGCGCGCTTATACCTTCAAGGCCCTATCTCACACCCAACTCCTACCCCGTATCAAATAACCGGGTTGAGCCTGCTATTTGCCTGATATCATGTTACCTAAGTGGATGGTTTGTAGTATTCATACCTGAAATTAATCATCCTGCTTTTTTGTTGATATAAAAAACAGGGGGACTTTCATGGACAATAGAATTTTGTATCGTATTTTAATTATGCGTATTATTCGGCATATTTGTCTTTGATTTGAATACAAAATGCCTGAGGTTTCGTACAGTAGTCGCGCCTATTGTGGCGGTAGAATTAGGTATTACGGCATCAACCAAAAAGCCTTTTTGTTTTTTTAATATTAAACCGTTATTAGTTTGAGACAAAAAGCACAGGCAGGAGAGTCAACGCCTGCCAACCTCAATAAGCAAGTTGGAGAACGATTGCGGATTTTTCGTAAAGAAGAGCTGGACAACATTAACCAGGAAACAATGGCCGAATCCCTTGGAATCAAGCAAGGGTCGTACTCCGATATCGAAAGAGGAAAGAGCGGGGTCACCGGCATTCTCACCAAGCTTATCATGAAATACCGGATCAATCCTATTTGGCTACTGGAAGGCATAGGACTGCGACGGATGAACGAGGCCACGCTGATGCTGCTCTGCACGGAGATCATAGAGGCCCAGGCAAAAGTGAAGGACACCGAAACAGAAAGTATCATAAAGCTGTACGAAATCATAGACACTATCGAGAAGGGTGGCTTTGAAGAAATGGACAAGTCCATCCTGTCATCCCTGAAACGCGAAATATCGGCGCTTGTATTTACCAATGCGGGCCTGAAAAGTGAGATAGAAAACCTGGCCAGACAAAGCAAAATCCACGAAGACCGGTATCTTAACTTTATGAAAATGATGAAAAAGCT
>CAYUJK010000256.1:0-5761 GCA_964444895.1 uncultured Roseivirgaceae bacterium | reverse complement strand
TTCAAGTCGACAATCTTAATATCACCGGGTTTGGTATTTGGAAGGTGCGGGTAACTGTCCAACTCCTCTTGCGTATTAAACAGTCCGTCTGCCTGGTAAAACAGCCCTGCGCCTACCGGATGCCCCGTTCTGTTTTTATAGGGTTCTTCCTGTGGCACTTCGTCCATAAACTCAATCCGGCTTCTGGCAAAGGCCGTATTGGCCGACACCTGGTAATTGACCGGCCCAATAGAGTTTCTATGGGTAAGGACCAATTCAAACCCTCGATTTTTCACCTCTCCGATGTTTTCATCAGGTAGTCCGGGAAATCCGAACACATTACTTACCGACACATTTCTCTTAGCAAGGATGTCTGATCTTGTTTCCCTCCACCAGGTATATTCAAAGCCAAATAGTCCGTCCCAAAGCATGCCCTCTATTCCTAAATCGAGCTTTTCACTTGTCTCCCAGGTAATATTCGGATTTGGAAGGACTTCCGGACGAATTCCAGGGTTCACCGTTCCGCCGAAATAATAGTTGTCTTGAAAAGTAAATGCTTGTAGATGCTGGTAAGGACGTATCAGGTCATTTCCAATCTGTCCATAAGATCCCCGGATTTTCAGTTGATTTACAAAACCCAGGTTACTCCGTATGAATGGTTCTTCTGATAGCCTCCATCCTGCAGAAACACCTGGGAAGAAACCATACCGGCCTTCTTCCGGAAATTTCTGTGAGCCATCATACCGGAACACAAACTCAAGAAGGTATTTACCATTATAATCGTAGTTGAAACGACCAAAATAGTTGTTATATCCCCAAATATCGGCTGTGCCGCGATTGTCCTTGTCGTCATTGTCGTTACTGCCGACATCTATTTGGTCAATGGCCGAACTCACAAAATTTCGACGGTAGGCTTGTGCCCAGGTATGTTCATTTTTCTGTTGTTCTGTTCCTAAAAGTATACCTATGTTGTGTTTGTAAATCGTCTTGTTATAATTTACCCGTAGGTTGTACAACCTTGTGGTCCACTTTCGATAGGTATCCCACAGTTCTGCAGTTGCGGAACCTGTTCCTTGTCTTCTTTCGTACTCTTCCGTGTCGGTGTTGTACTCATGAAAATAGTAAGGCAGCCTCCACCTCTTCTCGTGCTGGTGGCTCAGATCATAGTTGTAGCTGCCCTCTAGCCTCAAGCCTTCCACAAATGGAACTTTATAAGTGGCTGTAAAGGTGGAATATAGAGGAGCATCGTCTCTCGAAATATACCCCCGCTGGTCCAGAAGAAGCGGATTTTCGCCTAATCGCCCCGGACCAATCAGCCCGTTGGGATAGCGGGCCACAAGCGTAGGGTTGGCCTGAATAATATTGTGGAAATTCACCCAGTTTTCTTCATCTGTTGCAGTTGAAGCATAGGTCTTATCATTCAATATGGCTGATAAATTAGCCCCCACTGTAAGGTTATCGGTGAGGTCTACATCTACCTTTACCCGCATATTGTATTGATTGTATTCGGTGGGATCATTCCTGAAGCTTCCGTCCTGCGTAGTAGCTCCGAACGACAGAAAATACCTCGCTGCATCGGTGCCGCCGGTTGCTGACAAATTTATTCTCTGTTGTGTTGAATACGGCTTCAATACTTCATCAATCCAATTGGTATTGGGATATAAGACCGGATCCGATCCATCTCTATACCTTTGAATAGCAGCCTCAGAAAAAGGTGGAGAATAATCATTAGGGACATTATCTGGCCCGCCTGCACGATACCAGGCTCCTTCATTGTACACCTCGGCAAAGGTGGCTGCATCCAACATTTCAGGCAACTTAGTAGGTCGCTGAAATGCGTGGTTGTAGGAAAAGTCAAAGACGGGCTTTCCCTTAGCGCCTCTCTTTGTAGTGATAAGAATAACGCCGTTTGCTGCCCGCGCCCCATAAATGGCTGCGGAGGCATCTTTCAACACAGAAATACTTTCAATATCTTCCGGGTTCAAGCGGCTCATCAAACTCCTGGGCACGCCATCTACAATGATCAAAGGAGCGTTTACACGAGCTCGCTCGTCAGCATTATCAATGTCGCCTGAGTAAAAAGTACCGGCCCCTCTGATGAAAAAAGTGGGATCGTCTCTACCTGGTTCGCCTGTGCGCTGGTTGACAATCAACCCCGGAAGTCTGCCGGCCAATGAACTTGATACGTTAGCAGAGGGGCTTTTTACAATTTCCTCGCCTTTAATATTCGATACCGAGCCGGTGAGGGTCTCTTTCTTCTGCTCGCCATAGCCCACTACTACGATTTCCTCCAGGGCGGTGATATCGGGCACCATCACTACATTAATGACGGATTGACTACCCACTACCACTTCTTCCCTGATAAAACCAACGGAGCTAAAAACCAGCACCGATTCGCCACCCGGCACGTCAATCTGGTAGTTGCCGTTCACGTCGGTAACCGTGCCGATAGAGGTACCCTTGATTACCACGTTAACACCCGGCAAACCATCGGGGCTGTCATCGCTGCTCACCTTTCCGGTGATGGAAATACTCTGGTAAACGACGCTTGCACCCTCCTCAAACTTTCCGGGCGTGTTGTTTTTAAAAACACCGATGCTGTAGTTAACCTGCCTGAAGGAAAGCCCTGTTGTTTGTGATACTTCCCGCAATACATCAGCCAGTTTCTGATTGTGGGCATTCAGCGTTATCTTTGCAGTCTTTCTGATTTTGACATTTCCAAAGAAAAACGTAAAGTCTGTTTGCTGCTCTATTTGCTTTGTAAACTCTTCAAATGAGGCGCCATTCAGCGCCACATTTACGTTCACTTCCTCGATACTTTTGTTCTGCGCCTTGCCGCTATCTGCCAGTATCAGGGAGTAAAAAACGCACTGTGCGACTATCCCGAAAAACACGTACTTAGAGCACATCTTGATTAGATAAAGTAAATTATTTTGCATAATTTTGCATGGTTAAGGTAAAACAAATCTTTACTTCACTGTATGTTTTGGTCGACAGTCGTGAAGTAAAAAACTTTAACTCTCAAAACCGGTTTTCACCTTGTGTAGCCGGTTTTATTTTTTTTCGATTAAGACTTCTTTGCCATTCATTTCATAGTTAAAATCCATTGAAAAAGATAGTACCTTTAGTATGTTCTCTAAACTTTCATTTTTGAAAGTACCTGTATACACTTCTTTTATTGAATTTAGCTCACTATTGATCGTAAACCGGACTCCATAATTCAATTCGAGGGCGTAAAGTACCTCGCTCAAAGTATTGTTCTCGAAATGGAGCACGCCATCTTTCCAAGCCACCTGGCTCACGTAATCCAGACTCGATTTTGAAAAGCTATAGTCGCCTCTGGACATGGTGATGGTTTGACCGGAGTCAATCCTTATTTCCTCATTTTTGATGTTTCTTATCAAGAGCTTCCCGGAAACGAGCGCTACCCGGTCCTGCACATTCTTATTGTAGGCATTTACGCCAAACGCGGTGCCCAGCGCGGTGATGTCCATGCTTTCGGTGCGCACAGTGAATGGGCGTTTGCTATCCTCCACCACATCGAAGTACCCCTCACCTACCAGGTATACCACCCGGGCAGAGTCAGGGAAGTGTTCGGGAAATACCAGTCGGCTGCCTGCATTGAGGTACACACCGGTTCCATCGGGCAGGCGTGTTTTCAACTTCTCCCCTGCCCTCGTTTCTTTAACCACTTCGCTTCTCACCACCTGGGTTCCCAGGTCAGAAATCGACCTGCTTGCTGTATTGTTCACATAAAAAATGATGCCTGCTGCAAAAAGCAAAAGAATCACAGCGGCCACTTTGTAAACGGCGGGCAAAGAGATGCTCACCCTGCCGCGCCAGCGCTGCTGCATCTGATAGCGACGCCACAGGCCCTCCCTTTGTTGCTCGTACGATCTATCGTCCAATTTCAAATCGGTATGCCAAACCCGCTTCAGCTTTTCAAAGGCTACCTGGTGTTCTGAAGAGCTTCTCATCATTCCCTCAAATTCCCTCCTCTGCTCTTCAGTGGCTTCCCCTGAAAGCACCAAAGCCGCTAATACGTCGAACCTTTTCACATTCATCTATTGAACATCTGATTACTGGAAGGATGACGCAGCATGGCCCCTCATACCCCTAACCGGGCGTCAAAAAAAAGCATGCGTTTTGAAAAAAATGTATTCAAAACAAAACTCAAGGCTCAACAATGAAATTTTATCAATAGAGAATATACAACATTGTGAAATTCGCAACGAAACAGGAAGACGGTGTAATCAGGTGCCGCGAAATAGCGGTAAATCAGAACATCAAAAGGACGGATTTTACAATTCTCAGGTAGTTGATGGCCTGTTGCCTGTCATATTTTTCCAATGACTTCCTGATGTCGGCAATGGCCAGCCCCATGTGCACCTCTACGGTCTTGCGGGAAATATTCAACAAGCCTGCCACCTCCCTGTAACTCTTGCCTTCCTGTTTCACGAGTTTCAGGATCATCTTCCTGCGCGGCGGCATGCTGTCAATGATATCCAGGACAACTTGGTAAAATTCTTCTTCCAAAAGTTTGGTTTCGGGCGAGGGAGTGGATTCTGCCAATTCATTGGGTGGAAACTTATGGTCGAGCCGCGTAGTGAAGTTCTCTTTTTTGGTTTTTCTGAGGTGGCTTATAGAAAGGTTCTTCACCGATGTGTAGAGATATGCCTCGGGCTTTTCGACAAAAAGCCAAAACTGCCTCTTCATAAAAAGCTTCAGCAATACATCAGAGGCGATTTCTTCCGCTGCCTCTCGCGACTCCAGATAGAGGTCGGCAAAGTCTACTAACTTTGGATAATAGTAGGTAAAAATCGCATCATACGATCTTCTGCAATTTTCATTAACAACCTTCTTTAGCAGCCGGTTTAATTCCTTATTGCCCACTTCTACATAGTTTTGGTTAGGTTAGGAAACAACGGGGTGACGCGTGTTCCCAAAAATCGAATACAGCTCAGTAAAGTTATGGCATTAAATTTCCGCCGTACAGAAATTTTGTTACACAGTCTTTTCTCGATGTTACATCTGCCTTTGTGGTAGCACCGCCCACTTTCGTCAACTTCTTGCTATTAACGTAGCACAAAAACCGAGGCCAGCGGCTACCATTTTTCCTCCCGCACATTGCTTATACGAAAGTAATCAAAATCCACGTATCCTCCCGGGTTCTTTGTGGCGTAGTTGAATAGTCCGAAGCGATATCCCATAAAATGAGGGAGTGTGTAGGCCATCTTGAGTTCCGTCCCAATCCTGTTCCACGTTTTTCCATCCAGGCTATAAAAAAAAGTTGCCCGGTCTTTAAGATCCCGGAAGTCGCATTCGGCCTTCAAGTGTACAGTATTCTGTTCCAGGGGAACGCGCGCGGCTTCCACTTCTACTTCGCTATCGGCGTTGATCATTACCACCGATCGCTTGCCACCTTCGACTTTAACACCCACCATACCATATCTTTTCTGCAACAAGGCAAGCCCTGCAAAATCACCCTCCTTCATACCTGATATGTCTATCGCTGTAGTACCCGAACATTCCGGACCGATGGTTCGCTGGGTGAGGACATTCCTGGCTGCTACGAAGGCGGTATCTGTACGTGCCGTGGTAAGCCTCAAGTAGCCTTTCCTATCCCTCACGGACCAGTTTTCGTCATCTGGATTGTGGTTCCATTGCCACACCAGGGGCAGCGCTGGATCTTGTTTTTTTCGTGTAAACTCATCAGACGCCACTATATTGGGAATCAAGCCACGGCTTTCCGGCAGGTTTAGCTGGTCGGGCACTTTGCCCT
>CAYUJK010000255.1:0-5782 GCA_964444895.1 uncultured Roseivirgaceae bacterium | reverse complement strand
CACCACCACTAAGCTACACCCTCAGGCCAATGACCAGGATATCATCAAGCTGAGGCATGCCTGCTTGCCATTGCGCCAGTTCGAAGTTTAGAATTTCACACTGCCGTTCGGGATTCTCCTTGCTGATTTCAGTGAGGATTCTCCTGAGCTGCGGATATTTAAATTTCTCGCTACCACTATCACCCCCTATTTGGTCTGGGTACCCATCAGAAAAAAGATAAAGCATATCCCCCGGGCGCAGTTCCACTTCATGCGAAAAAAATGTTCGTTCTTTTTTGTGGTGAAAAGACATACCTATAGGCAGGTTGTCGGGCTTGAATTCCTGTAGTATTCCGTCTCTAACCTGGTATAAAGGGCTATTCGCGCCGGCGAATTTCAGTGCCGACTTATCCGGGTTCATCACACAAAGCGATATGTCCATTCCGTCAATGAAAGAATCGTCGTGCATTTGAAAAAATTCATGGATCATCAGCTCATTTAGCCTGGCCAGTATATCAGCAGGTTCAATGACCTTTTCAATGAGGATCGCCTGCTTCAGCAGATCAAAGCTTTTGATTGATACCAGCGCCCCGCTTACGCCGTGTCCGGTGCAGTCGATCGCCGCAATTACTAACTGACCCTCTACTTGGGTGAGCCAGTAAAAATCGCCGCCAATAATGTCCTTGGGCTTATTGAGCACAAATGACTCCGGGAAATAACGCTTGAGTAAATCCTCCGGCGGCAATATCGACTGTTGGATAGCTTCGGCCGCCCTTATGCTTTCTTTAATCTCAGAATACAGGCCCCTGATCTCTACATTAGCCTGGTTGAGGCTTTCGGTGCGCTCGTCTACAAGTTTTTCGAGTTTTTCCCGCTGCTGTCGTGTAATGTTCGATTTCACAATATACCAACCGCTGAGCACCAGCACCGCTCCCACCATTATCCGAAACCACCAGGTCATGTAAAATGGCGGCGTTATCACAATAACAAGCGAGGCACCCCGCTCATTCCACACGCCGTCATTGTTGCTGGCCTTCACTTTAAAAGTATAGGTTCCGGGATCCAGGTTCGTGTACGTCACTGCCCTGTTAGTGCTTGGGTGAGTCCATGCTTTATCGAAGCCTTCCAGGAAATAGGAATACTGATTTTTTTCGGGCGAAACATAATTGAGCGCGGCAAATTCTATCGTAAATACCGAACTTTTGTAAGGCAACGTTATTTGAGACACCTGTGAAATGTGGGCTTCAAGAGGCGAGTCCTCGCTACCCACGGGCACTTGCTCATTGAATATCATAAAGTCGGTAAACACTACCGCAGGAACATGCTGGTTCTCCTGTATTTGAGCAGGATCAAAGAGGTTAAAACCATTTGCTCCCCCAAACATAAGTTCGCCCGAAGCAAGCCTAAGGCACGATTGAGGTTTAAATTCATTGCCCTGTAGCCCATCGTGAACATTAAAATTTCGAAATACTCCCGTGTCAGGATCAAACTTAGAAAGCCCATTATTGGTACCTAGCCACAAGTTGCCCTCAGCATCTTCCAGGATACTGTAGATGGTCTCGCTGGCCAAGCCGTCTTCTGTATGAAAAGCCGAGAAGGTCATATCCTCCTTGTTCATCAGGTTAAGCCCGTTTGAAGTGCCCAGCCATACGCGGCCCTTGCTGTCTTCGAAGATATAATGAATCCTGTTGCTGCTTATGGACCGGTCGTCATTTTCCCGATGAGCGTACCACTGCCGCTTTTTTGTTTTTTTATCCATCAGAAAAAGGCCTTCCCATGAACCTATCCACAAGTTTCCATCCTGGTCTTCCAGCGAGCACACCACATAGTTTTGCATATTTCCATCCGGAATCTCATAGGGCATAACGGTGAGTGATTCCTTGTCAAAAAGGGTGAGTTCTTTGTGAGTGGCCACCCAGAAGTTATTTTCCGAATCTTCAAACAAGTGAAGAATACAATCATCTCTCCATTCAGGATCAGACTTGTAGTCACTAATCATGAAGGTCTGAAACTCGTCTTTCACGTGGTCATACCGGCTTATTCCTCCTTCCCAATATCCGAGCCATACATAGCCATCGCTGTCCTCCATTATTCGCAAGACCACATTGCTGCTAAGGCCTTTGGGGTTTTTGGGATCATGCAGGTAGTGCGTAAATTTTCTCTTGGCATAATCGAACTTGTTGAGCCCGCCGCCATCCGTACCTATCCAAATGACGCCGCGGCTATCCTGAAACATCGCCGTCACATGATCATTACTCAGGCTGCTCTTGTCGTAGGCATTGGCCGCAAAGTGAGAGAAATTGCGCTCCTCAATGTAGTTGACTCCACCTTTGTCAGTGCCTGCCCACACCTGTCCGTTTTTATCTACTGCGAAACAAGATACTGTATTGAAGCTCAGGCTATGGGGATCGCCCTTATCATGTACATAGTGGTGAAAGCTCTTCCTCCTGGCATCCAGCAGGTTGATACCTCCGTTCATGGTGCCAATCCAAAGATTGTTTTGTGAGTCTTCAAAAACACTCATCACCGCATTTTTGGATATGCTTCCGGGGTCTTCCGGGTCTGACAAATATTTTCCCAGTGCCTTCGTCTCGCGGTGGTATGCCATAAGCCCTTCAGACCTCGATCCTATCCACAAAACCCCTTCGTGGTCTTCATAGATCACACGGGCGTCCTTTACTTTAATATTAGGCTGAAGGAGAAACCTGCTGTTCTGATCATCATAGACGTACATGTGATCGTAGGTAGCTATCCAGATTGTTCCTTTGGTATCCTGGTAAATGCGTTCCAAATATTCTCCGGAGGGAATGGTGTCGTGCACTGCGAAAGTATCTCTTACCGGATCATATTGAATCAAAAAATCATTGTGCAATGCCCACAGGCGCCGTTCCCTGTCAAGGTACAAATCGCGAAAATAAAGTCCTCCCAACTCCGGGAATCTCACAAAGCGATCATTATTTCTATCGTAGCGGGCTATACCGCTGTTAGTGGCTATCCAAAGAGCGCCCGAGCTGTCTTCGACTACCTTCCTTATTTCGCTATGGGGGAGGCTAAAGCTGTCGAGTGCATTGTGCCTGTACACGGTAAATTCGTAGCCATCGAATTTATTGAGTCCATCCAGCGTACCAAACCACATGTAGCCAAGGTGATCCTGCACTATGGTGGATACATAACTATTGGACAGTCCTTCATTCGTAGATAAGGCTTTAAACTTCATATCCGGCCTTTGGCATAAGCCAGGCAACGAACTGATGACAAAAACGATTCCCGCAAAAGTGGCTAAGTACCCGTTCATCCAAAAATAATTTCCATTTTTAACTTACGAATAAATACCCCTTAAAATGAATTTATTAGATGTACACCCACATTTTGGAGATTAATTGCCAAAAAGGTTTGGTCAGCCGAAAACACAGGCATTACCGCACTGTAGAAAATTTTATTTACCCATAAATATCTTTTATCTTGGGAGGTTCAACGAAAACATGAATCAATGTCTGTAAAACAAACGGGGAGTAACGATTCCTCCCACTCAGTGAATATCAATGGCAAGGCCAGGCAAGACAATACGTATGACGCCATCGTAATAGGCTCGGGGATGAGCGGTGGGTGGGCCGCCAAAGAACTCTGTGAGAAAGGATTAAAGACACTGGTACTGGAGCGCGGCCGCGATGTGCAGCATATCAAAGACTACCCTACCGCCGCCAAGGAAATTTGGGAGTTTCCTCATCGCGGCAGACTGCCCCGTGAAATCACGGAAGAAAACCCGGTAGTGAGCCGATGCTATGCCTTTAGCGAAGCTACAGAACATTTCTTCGTAAAAGACAAGGAACACCCCTACGTACAAACCAAACCTTTTGACTGGATACGCGGCTACCAGGTGGGCGGCAAATCGCTCATGTGGGCTCGCATGACCCAGCGCTGGGGCGAGATCGATTTCGAAGCCAACGCGCAGGACGGGTACGGAGCAGACTGGCCCATACGCTACAAAGACCTGGCACCCTGGTATTCGTATGTAGAAAAATTTGTCGGGATCAGTGGAAACCGCGACGGCCTGCCACAGGTGCCTGATGGAGAGTTTCTGCCAGCGATGGAACTGAATTGCCTTGAAAAACATTTCAAACAAAGCCTGGAAGCAAGTTTTCCGGGAAGACACCTTATTGCCTCGCGCACAGCCAATCTAAGCCGCGCACATAACGGGCGGGGCCCCTGCCAGTACCGCAGTCTCTGCCAACGAGGTTGCCCGTACGGAGGCTACTTCAGCGCCAACTCTGCCACGATTCCTGCGGCGATGGCCACCGGAAATATGACCCTGCGACCATTCTCCGTGGTACATTCTATTATTTATGACGAGCAAAAGCAACGGGCATCCGGCGTGAGAGTGATCGATGCGGAAACCAAAGAAGAAATTGAATTTTATGCTAATGTCATTTTCGTAAATGCCGGAACGCTCAATACTACTCTCATTCTGATGAACTCCACATCATCCCGTTTTCCCAACGGGCTCGGCAACGACAGTGGCGTACTCGGCCACTACCTGATGGACCACAACTACCGGGGCAGAATTCACGCCGAATACGAGGGCTTTGAAGACAAATATTATTTTGGCAGGCGACCTTCGGGTATATATATCCCACGGTTCCGCAATTTCGGCACTGACAAGCAGGAATCCTTCCTGCGGGGATATGCCATGTCGGGCTCGGCTTACCGCGGAAACGGCAACGTATCAGCCACTGACGAGCCAATAGGCGCTGAATTCAAGGAAAAACTGACCGAACCCGGACCCTGGCGTATAGGCCTGACGGGCATGGGTGAGTGCTTACCTTATTTCGAAAATCATGTGAAACTCAGCAAAGACCAGAAAGACGAGTGGGGTATACCGCTGTTGGAAATAGACTGCGAATACAAAGAAAATGAAGTGAATATGTTAGGCGATATGTTTGACTCCGGCGCAGAAATGCTTGAGAAAGCCGGCTTCAAAAACATCGCAACGCACGACTCTGAGCAGGCACCCGGACTGGGCATTCATGAAATGGGTACAGCACGAATGGGAAAAGACCCCAAAACTTCCGTTCTAAACGCTGGAAACCAGATGCATGATGTGAAAAATGTATTTGTATCTGATGGCGCCTGTATGACGTCATCAGCATGCCAGAATCCTTCCATCACCTACATGGCACTCACAGCGAGGGCGGTGGATTACGCAATGAATGAATTAAAAAAACAGAACCTATAAGATCATGAACAGAAGGGAAGCTTTATCAACTGTTACGCTGCTCATGGGCGGTACGATTGTGGGCGCCAATGCCTTTTTGTATGGATGCAAGCAAAGCACGAGAAATGTTAGTGAAGCTCTAAGCGCTGATGACATAGCCTTTTTGGACGAAGTTGGAGAGACAATACTCCCGGCCACTGCCTCCTCTCCGGGAGCAAAAGAAGCCAACGTAGGAGAGTTCATGCAAACAATGATTTCAGACTGCTACAGCCCACAAGAAAGGGATATTTTTATCAAGGGAATTGATAAGCTTAACCAAGCTTCAAAAGATAAATTCGGCAAGAAATTTTTGAGTTTAGAGGCTGGGGATAAGCATGATTTGCTGCTAAGCTTAGAAGCAGAAGCTAAAAATTATGCAAGTACCAAAAAGCCTGAAGATTCCGAAATCCATTATTACACTTTAATGAAGCAATTAACGCTTCTGGGATTTCTCACCTCCGAACCAGGCGCCACCAAAGCGATGCGGAGGGTGTCCGTGCCGGGCCGGTACGAGGCCTGCATTCCCTTGGAAGATGGCCAGAAAGCATGGTC
>CAYUJK010000254.1:0-5783 GCA_964444895.1 uncultured Roseivirgaceae bacterium | reverse complement strand
TATTCAACAAATCGAGATTTAATGCCGTAGCTATTGGCGGTGGTGGAGCTACCGCGCTTTCGCTGGTTGCCCTTAACGAGGCTTGGTACAAAGATCATCCCCGATCGTCTTTTCACTTTCACAATGATGCGCCCGATTGGCTCCAAATGGATAAGTACGGGCATGTTTTCAGTGCCTACTATTTCGGTCACCTCGGCATAAAAACGCTACGGTGGGCGGGGGTAAGCGAGAACAAGGCGATATGGTACGGTGGCACGTATGGCCTTGCTTACCAAACGGCTATTGAAATTTTCGATGGCTTTTCTTCAGAATGGGGTTTTTCTATCGGCGATATGCTGGCCAATATCACGGGAACGGCCCTCTTGATCAGCCAGGAAAAAGCCTGGGGTGAACAGCGGATAGCGGTTAAGTTTTCGGCTCATCTCACTTCTTATGCTGCCTACCGCCCAAACCTATTGGGATCAACGCTTCCCGAGCGAATTCTGAAAGACTACAACGGGCAAACCTACTGGTTGAGTTTTAATGTGGCTTCATTGGCGGGCAGAAAAAACGCTCGTTTTGACTGGCTCAATATTGCGCTGGGCGTAAGCGCCAACGGAATGATTGGATCTGTTGAAAATCCGGCGTTTGACGAGATGGGTAATCCTTATCCGGAATTCAAACGCTACCGGCAGTATTTTCTCTCGCTTGATGTTGATCTACAAAAAATCAAAACCAACTCAGGCTTTTTAAAAACACTGTTTACCATGGCAGGGGCAATAAAGATTCCTTTTTCGGCCCTGGAATACAATTCCACCCACGGCCTGGTATTTCATCCCTTATATTTCTGACAGAAAAACCGGGTACGCTACTCCTTGATTAGCTTGAGATGAGTATTGATGTTGTTGCCACTGAGCCGAACGACATAGTATCCTTTGGGGAGGAAATCCAGCCGAAGTGTTGCAGCATGTGCGGACGAACTTCCTGCATTCACCACCGTGGAGTACACCGGGACGCCGTTCACATTCAATACGTCCAACTGCACGTCGGAAAGGGTGGCAACCCCCTGCAATGAAACTGTCAACTCACTCTGTGAGAAAGGATTAGGAAACACCGAAGCCGAAGCACTTGCCAGTCCTTCAAAGACTACCGATACCGGGCGGAATATCTCTATAGTGCCATCGAAGTCCGTTTGGCGGAGACGGTAGTAGGAGAGGCCAGGTAAGGGGTTATTATCAGCAAATTCGTAATCCTGTTGCTCGTTGGTTGTGCCGTAACCCTGCACTTTTCCTATCGCTTCGTAGTGAATTCCGTTTTGCGACCGCTCTATGGTGAAGTAGTCGTTATTGAGTTCCGTAGCGGTTTGCCAGGAGAGATGGATGGTTTGCTTTCTCAATTCTGCCAGGAATCTCGTTAACTCTACCGGTAAGAGCGCGTTATCAGTGCACGGTCCGCTTCCGGTCCACTGACTACAATCAGAACCACCTACGATAACGATACCTCCTCCGGAAAAATTACTGGGGGGAGGGTCGCCAAAAGTGAGGTTGTTGCCCACGATCATTTCACCATTAACGGTTACAAAAGCACCCTCATCAAAAGTGAGGTTTTCCTCGACATTCAAGCTCCCACTCCCGTTTATTGTCATCGTTGCGTTTTCACCAATATCAAGATCGTCATTAAAAACCATGTCGCCGTTGATCATGATATTTGCATCTTCACCTATCTCTGAAGGCCCATCCACAATCACCGAACCAGACCCATTTACCGTTAAAGAAACTCCTTCATCGACAATCAGGGCACCCTGTATAATCAGTGTACCGTTGACCATGAGATTGAAATTTTCGTCAATGTTTACATTTCCGGTAATCGTGAGATGACCACTCCCGTTTATGGTAAGCCAGGAATCTTCGTCAATTGTCAGGTTGCCATTCAACAAAATCTGATGATTGATGTTGATGGAAGCATTTTCTCCCAGAACAGTGGGAGGGGCGCTACCCGACCAACTGCTGTTATCCGGCCAGTTTCCATTGGAGCTGGTATTGTATTGAGCAAGTGAGTCTGAGTGACAGATAAGAAATGTAAAAGACAAACTAAAGGCAATTACCTTTTTAAGGAAAAGGAGTTGCGGCATGGCGGTAGTGGTTTTAATGTCAATGGTATGTTGAATTTACCGCATTGGCCAATTAAGTGCAACGACAATCACTGTTATTTTTATATAGCACATTGACAAATGTGTGACGGCTGCGATAAAGTATGGTAGCCAGATTTGCTTGTAGCACCTTTGTCGATGATGGATTCCTCACTTTACGAGTTTGAATTTCCTGTCGATTTCACTATTTGTGATATGAATCAGATAATACCCCTTGGGCAAGAAGTCCAGATTCAGCGCTTTAGAAAAATGGGATGAGTTTCCAATGTGTGCAGTTGTTGCAAACACTGTGATTCCACTCGCGTCAATTATGTGTATGTTAGTGGGTAGATTATTTTTCAAGTTTTGGAAGGAAATGTGAAGTAATCCCTTATGAAGCGGATTAGGAAATATCAAGGCCGAAGCACTTGCCAGTCCTTCAAAAACTACCGATACCGGGCGGAATATCTCTATGGTGCCATCGAAGTCCGTTTGGCGGAGACGGTAGTAGGAGAGGCCCTGTAAGGGGTTATTATCAGCAAATTCGTAATCCTGTTGCTCGTTAGTTGTGCCGTAACCCTGCACTTTTCCTATCGCTTCGTAGTGAATTCCGTTTTGCGACCGCTCTATGGTGAAGTAGTCGTTGTTGAGTTCCGTAGCAGTTTGCCAGGTGAGGAGGATGGAGTTTTCAGTTTGAGAAGCAGTGAAAGAAAGGAGGTCTACGGGGAGCAGATCATTACTCAAACCAGTTCTATCAAAGACAAATGGCCCTTGAAAACCTCCGGGCTCGCGACAAAAAGGTATATCACCTTCCGGAAAGTCGTCATTGCAACCTCCGCCTCCTTGTGCTATCCTGCTTCCACAGATTGTAAGCCTGTCAGATGCGCCTGCACCACTTACGATATTAATAGCCCCTCCTGTTTCAACGACTATATTATAACTACAGCTTGGTATATTACTTCCTAAGTATAACTGCGTACCGATATTCAACAAGCCGCCGCTTTTCACGACCATGTTACTGTTGATGTAGCTTTGGCCGGGGGCTGAAACAGACAATGTTCCAAGTATATCAATACGAGTTCCTGTCCACGTATCTTGATCGCCATCAAATACTATCGTTCTACCAGAAGGTATTATGATTACCGACGCATTTCCAGCATTTCCTCCTTCCTGACAGGCGGGAGGATTTCCATTAGCCCAATTCGTAGACCCGCTTCCGCTAATCGTGCAAGTCTGAGCATAAACAAGATCACAGGAAATTAATGTAAAAAATATGGCAAGGCCTGCCATTCCAACGGGCCAGCAGTTAGGTTGAGCTTTTAATTTATCAATCATACAGGTGCGGCTTCTTTCAAAAAATCAGCCCGAAGATAATAGAAATCTTCTATGTTGCGAAAAAACAAGGTGCGCCTGACGATTATTTGTCGTAATATACCGGCGTTTTAACGTACAGAATGCCTTGTTCGTCGACCGTTCCCATCTCTCTCATACGATCATCCTTCCATGCCGCTGTCCAATAGTAACGCAAGAAATTATGATCATCAATTGGTATTAAATAGTTGTAAATCAGCGTTTTAATTAGTTAAATCACAATTTTCGTTAGCAGCAATCAATAAAAATATTGCCGAGGTGCCTCGAATTTCTACAATGTAAAATCTTGATTCCCGATGACAAAAAATATTATAGAATTTTCAGGTATACCCGAATTTAATTGAACTAAATCTATAAATAATTGAATTATTTTTTGATATTTAGGGTTACCAACTTGTAAGGTTTTAGATTAAATACAAACTTCTTAGGAGAAGAAACACAAAAAGTAAACAGGTTTATGATTTTTAGGCTTTTGATGACAGTATGTGTAGCTTGTATTTTTAGTTTAAGCGGGCTATGTCAGTATAATTATATTTCAGAGGATAACAATTCGTATACACCTGGCGATTGGCATGATGCGGCTACATGGACAATACCGAATGGACCATCACCGCTTCCTACGCCGAGCGAGAATTACAATCCTCAAAATACTCATAGCCAACTCGGAAATGTTGCTGTTTATGGTTATACCTATCTTAACACTAATCTTCAAGTGGGAAATACAACCCCTACAATTGATATTTATGACACCCTTTTCATTACGGGCAACCTTACCCTTCATTCTTCACGATTAACAATACATGCAAATGGGCTGCTTGTAGTAGTCGGCAACCTTGTTTTAGAAAATGGCAGCTTTGATTTCGTGAACAATGGGAATGCTGTAGTAACTGGTACTACCTCTATTTCAAACGGACATGTCCGGAATTACGCCAATATGTACACGTATCAAGCACCAAATATCAGTAATGGAGGACTACTTAACGGTTGCAATGCATGGAATAGCTGTAGTAGCGTGGGGGCTACCAATGAATTGAATAATGAAACGGATCTGATAAATGAAAACCTTCCGTTATACGAATTTGTATCAAGCGGCAATATCCCCCTTCCCGTCACCCTGCTCCACTTCCAGGCGCAACCTCAAAGCAGCACAGATGTGCTCCTTTCCTGGGCTACAGCAGAGGAAGAAAACTTCGACTACTTCACCGTAGAACGATCCCACAACGGCGTCGACTTTGCAGAAGTTGGGCGTGTGTATGGCAGCGGCGTCAACACCAAGGAAAGGCGCGACTATGAGCTCATAGACACCAATCCACTCTCTGGCACATCTTACTATCGCCTCAAAGCCATCGACTACGATGGCACGGTAGAGTATTTCAAACCCACTTATGTAAACATTGAACAGCAAGGCTTTTCGGCAAACATTTATCCTAACCCCGGCTCGGGCGAGCAATTAACCCTGCAGATCGGCCCCCACAACCCCGAAGCAGTTGGCTTCGAAATTTACAACCTTCAGGGCGTCCTGGTGCACCAACAGCAAGTGCGCTTTCCGACAAACACAATCACCTTCAGTAAACATCTTGAAAAAGGCATGTATGTAGCTGTGATCCGCGCCGGAAGCGAATCAAAGACGCTGAAATGGATGGTGGAGTAGTTCGGCCAGAAAAAAAATGACTCCTGGTTTTCTACTGACATACGGTTGACACACCGCCCGGTTTACTTTGAGTTATCATCAAAATTTAAACTCAAAGAATCATGGAAAATCAAGCCGTTCAAGAAAACACCCAAGTACAGCAAGACCTCATCATCTCCGCAGAGCAGCTACTGGAGCATTGGCAGGGGCATCGCAACCTCACCCGCAAAATGATAGAAGTATTTCCCGACGACAAGCTCTTCAGCTACTCAGTAGGAGGGATGCGCCCCTTTGCCGAGCTGGCCATGGAAATGATCGATATGGTAGGCAGCATCACAGGTGTGGTGACACGTAAATGGGGTAAACTGGAAGAGCTGTCTCATGCTTCGGGAGAAATTCCCAAGACAAAAAGCGAACTCCTGAGCCTATGGGATAAGGCCACAGACGCACTAAACGAAAACTGGGCAAAAATCCCCAAAGGCCGTTTCCAGGAAATGGACGTGGCATTTGGTCTCTACGAAGGCCCCATTTATTCTATTGTCTTCTATTGGATCGACAATGAAATACACCATCGTGGCCAGGGCTACGTGTACCTGCGCTCACTGGGAATTGCTCCCCCTCCATTTTGGGAAAGGATGTAAAGCTGAAAATGTCCTGCGCTTTGAAAGTGCAGGA
>CAYUJK010000253.1:0-5832 GCA_964444895.1 uncultured Roseivirgaceae bacterium | reverse complement strand
AAAATTTACTCAACAAAGAAACACCGCTAAGCCAGTTGTTTGGTGAAGATTCCGCGAAGAATTTAGAGCAAAAAATTGTTCACGCAACAGGAACTCAGGCGCGAATTGAGATTGTCGAAAACTTCCTCTTTACCAAACTCCACGAACAAAAAACGGTGAACAAAATTGTTAAAACGACAGTCGATATGCTTATGTCAACCAAAGGCAGCTTACCTATAAATGCTATCTTAAAAGAAGATTTGTCGAAGAGAAGACAGCTCGAACGAAATTTTCTAAAGCAAATAGGAATGAGCCCAAAGCAACTGGGCAAAGTGATCAGGCTGCAGACCGCCCTAAAGATGTTGCTCGACCAAAAAGCCGAAACCCTTACCAAAATCGCGTACGAAAGTGAGTATTACGATCAGGCACATTTTATCAAAGATTTTAAAGAGTTTACCGGAACCAATCCGAAGGAGTTTTTAAAAGATGAGCAAATGGTGCTTTCTTCCCTTTTCTACGCCGAAGACTAAACTTAAGCCAATAGCCACACACTTTGAAAATAGAGTGCTTTTCAGGGCCTTCCCAACTAACCACACCAAAAGCTTTCTGGATAAGCTCTCCAGGAAGTTCCTCCTCACCTGTCGCATTTTTACAATTCCGGCAGCGATAGCCCTTCTACTTTTACATCAAAAAAATAAAAAAATGAGAAAGACGATACTCGTAGCAGCCATGCTTGTGACCATTGGCGCTTCAGCTTGCACCAACTCCAAAGCAAAACAAGAAAAAACCCAAACTCAAAACGTAAATGATATGAAAAACTTAGTTTCCATTGTAGAGATTCCGGCGACCGACTTCCCGCGGGCGGTAGCGTTTTACCAAACAATCCTGGACGTGACCATTGAAGAAGCCGAAATGGAGGGAACCAAAATGGGCGTGCTGCCATGCGATGAGGAGACCGTAAGCGTGGTATTGGTGCACGGCAGCGACTACAAACCGGCT
The DNA here is from genome assembly GCA_964444895.1 of uncultured Roseivirgaceae bacterium. Taxonomy (GTDB): domain Bacteria; phylum Bacteroidota; class Bacteroidia; order Cytophagales; family Cyclobacteriaceae; genus CAJXNP01. Next base: position 4,854 of record CAYUJK010000253.1, on the reverse strand, counting down.
ACAGACGGAACGGTTGTGTACCTGAACGCCGGAAAAGACCTGCAGCCCACCCTGGATAAAGTGGCGCAAAACGGCGGGGAAATAATAGTGCCAAAAACGGAAATCAGTCCGGAAATGGGCTTTTTCGCCCTTTTTATTGACACAGAAGGGAATAAAGTAGGGCTCCACTCAAGCAACTGAAAGTTCGTTATAGGTTGATTGAGTTAATTGGGAAGTTGGAGGCTGGAAGTTGGACCTTTCTCTGGTCCCCTGCTTGAGCAGTGAATACCTTTCTTAAATCCTATTCACCTGCCTCCAAGCCCCAAATCTCCCGCTATCCATTGCAGTCCCGTTTCAACGGACTGCCTGACTCAATGCACCAAGCTGCGCCTATTACTACCGCTATTTCCTGCCACAACCTCATTTCCATCCACATTATAGTTTTATCCTGGCTCCCTCGTACTCAATAATCTTTAGCCCTTTGCCCTTTACTTCCACTTCTATTTTCTCAGGTGCAAATTGGAAAAGCCATGTTGCTATTTCGCAGTCATTGCCTTCGAATGTTTTCCCGTTTATCCTCACTATTTCATCGCCGTAGACTAAGCCAGCATGATCTGCAGACGAAGCTTCATAGACATAGGCAACCTTAGTTTCCCGACTACTGTCGAGTTTCAGACCAAACCCATATCCCACACGCATTCGATGAGACTTTCTATCGGGCCATTGACAGAGGTGCAGTTGATGATTCCGATAGTCGAGAAAAACCCGATAATTAAAAAGCATCCCGTTTCCTATTATTTTATCAACGTTGGTTGAAAAAGTTACTGTTTGATCTTCCAAATCAAGATCGCCAATTTGAACTTTTCGTGGTCTCACCGTGATCTTCTCTTGCTTTGACGCGCCAAATAACCCTCCACTCAGGTCTCCCAGAGAATGCGCGAGCAATTGATTTTTATCAAAAGGGTTAAGCTCATCCATCATAGTCATTGGAAGATGAATCCCAAAGACAGATCCATCGCCCGTATCTACTATCACATTGCCTATTTTCTTTCCATCAACGTTTATCGAAATCTTAGGGCGTTTGCTATGTTCATGGGTGACAAAGGGAATAGTGACCGCGGGAAGCAAGGTTGTATCAAGTAACTTCTCCACTGGCGCTAACGAATCAGGGTGAATAGCATATAGATTCTTATTGCGGTAGTCAATCAACCAGTTGATCTTGCTGATCACATCGGCGCCTATGATCCCATGCTCCTTTTTTTCTACGCACTCCGGTTTTTCGCTGGTGAACCCGGTTACAATAAAATCTTCGAAAACGGCATTGCCTATCGCCATTTTTTCAAGTCTGAAGATATTCAGTACTCTGCTTATGCTATTGAAATCAGTAGTAGATACTTTTCCTACCTGCGCCAGATTGTATTTTTCAACCAACTCCAAGTCCATCATTGATCGCGAAGCACCCGTATCCCACAAAAACCAATATCCGACGGTATCACCATTTAGGTTTACCTTTACCCTAATGTGCCCATCAAATTGAATCTGTTGAATTTCTGCACTACTCAGAAGCCTGTACTTTTCCTCGGCAGTAATCATTCGCGGTGATTCATCGGCCCGGCGACAGAAGAAATAAAAAATTGCTACCACTAAGAAAAACAACAAGATGAAAAAAAATTGTTTCATGTCGGGGGTCGGAGGCCAACGCACGGAAAAGTCCAAGCATCCGATATTTTTGTTTCCGTTTGATAGAAAAGTATCACAGAGTTTAGAATACTCTTTTTTGAAAAATCAAATAAAAGGATTTCGAATCATTATAAAAAGCCATCCACACGTTCCAAGCCCCAAATCTCCCGCTATCCATTGCAGTCCCGTTTCAACGGACTGCCCGAATTGATACCTATTGCAAACCTTTAAAGCTGCCGCTGCTCAGAATGCTCCCATTCACCAGATTCCCATGCTCCTCCGCCAGCTGGCGGATCCGCTACCGATGACGTATATCGTGCTTTTCGAATCCCAAGGATTCCAACGTTTGTAGCTCATAGACAATCGGAAGGATTCGACCCCGTCGGGGTCGTACCCACAATGCTCAATGGTTAGCTATAAACATTCCACACCTTCGGCGTGGTAGCCGCCAAACGTCATCCCAATTTGTCCGTTTTGGCAAAAATGTCCTGACTCGGAATGACGGTAAGGGATCTACCTACCGCTCTTCCTACCTTCCCATCTTCTGCTCTTCCCATCTTCCTACAGCCTGCCGCTGCCCACTTCCTGGTTCCTCCAAGCCGGTCTGACTCCGCGTTGCTTCGTCTGACCTCGACTGGCTATTTTCCTAAGAACTGCTAACATCCCTCAGGCCTTCCTCCGTCAGGACGACAAAGCGGCATTTTCGGTCAATTGAATTTTGGATAGAATTGTTGCACGAGTGTTTTTATTACGTGACAATAGAGTGGCACCAACTTTGTCAAAGTTTTGAACTTTGACAAAGTTCTTACACTGATGCCTTGGTTCGTGTCTGCCGACATAGGCAGGCGATGACGGTAAGGGATCTACCTACCGCTCTTCCTACCTTCCCATCTTCTGCTCTTCCCATCTTCCTACAGCCTGCCGCTGCCCACTCCCCTTCGCCCCCTGCCCCCTACCCGACCAATCCCCAAAATTTCACGGCATTCCGTTCTATTCTTAATATTTAATGCCGAAATTGCCGGATATTTTTGAAACGTATCTTACAAAGTAGCAAGCGGGTTACAAATTGACTTTCAACATCATAGATATATTACCGGTATTTTTAATTACATACATGTATGAAGGCTTTTAGCAAAATTTCTTTTCCTTTTTCTCAAGCAAGGTTTTTACTTCTTTTGGCACTATTCCTTTTCTCCATGAAGGAGGGGTATGGGCAGTTGGTGATTGATGATGTAGATACTCCTTACACGATTGATTTTGATGGTACTGTTTCGGGTGTAAACGAAGGGGTTTATGCCGGAACGGGCTTTGCAAGTAGTCCGGCTGCAGGACAACTGGATGCTGATGCGTGGGAAATTATAGGATTAAGCGATGGTAACAAACTATTTGGAGCCGAAAATTCTACTGGCGACTACGCAAGAGGAAGTAGCAATACTGATATTTCTACCAGTGGGCTATATGCATTTGATGTGGACAATGGCATGGAAAACAATTGGGCCTTTGGATTTCAATCAAGTGGAGCTGACTTAACTCCAGGAGAATTTAAATTGAGAATTCAGAACAATACCGGTGATGACATTTCGATTATCACAATTTCCTATTTGATTTTCGAATTTAACAATACGAGCACCAGTACTTCATTAGAATTCTCTTATTCAACAGATAATATTTCTTACACTGATGCATCAGAATTAGATTACACATCTACAACTCCATCAGGAGGCTCTACATGGAGTGCTGGCGAAAGCAAGTTATTGGCAATTGATCTAACAGCAAACCCATTACAAAACGGCGAATATTTTTATTTGCGGTGGACTACTGATGATGCAGGAGGACTAGGTTCGAATAGAGATCAATTGGCCGTTGATGATATCCAGATTGCTTTTGATCCTATTTTTGACTCCAACACTGAAATTATAGCCCCGGGATCACAAAACACAGGAACCGATTTCTCTCCTGGGGATCTCTTTCCTGTTTTTTCATTTCAAATTGAAGATGATGGTACAGACGGGCTACCAACAGTTATTGAACAAATCAGATTAATTCCAGGATCATCTAACTCAATGGAATGGTCTAGTCATATTGAAGAAATTTTTGTTGCTGATGTTAGTGTTTTGGAAAGACCCATTAGTAGCTTATCCATCAACGACAACGAAATAACCGCCAGTTTCAATAATGGCGATTTTGTAGTTGCTAACGGTACTACAGAATTGTTTTCAGTTTACATCCAATTCGGTTCTACCAACATTGTCGACAATTCTATCTTCTCCATGGAAATAGACGGCAATGCTGTGGGCTTCGAAACCTACCCCAATGGCTCAGGATTTAATTCCCCTTTTACAGGTGGAACTTTTGCCTCCAATGATTTTACAATCAGGGTGGAAGCAACGGATCTCGTCTTCACCAACAATACCCTTGAAAACGTATGTATAGACCAAGCTCTCCCGGAGCAACCTATCATTGAGGCACGGGATGCCAATGGAAACCTCGATGTGGATTTCACTTCTTTGGTTACGCTGACGAGTACGCCTACAGCTCTAAACAATTCCGTGACGGCGGTAGGAGGAATAGCTACTTTCTCGGGTGTAGAATTTGACGAAGGTGGCATAGGTGTATCATTCGTCGCTTCAGGAAATTCGCTTACCTCCTCCCCCTCTAATAGTTTCAACATCGGCGGCGATATTACTGCTTTCTCTGCCACTGCTGCCAGCGGGCAGGTGAACCTGCAGTGGACAAACCCAACCGAGTGCTTTGACAACGACGTGCTTATTCTGGCCAGCGAAAGCTCCATCGAGTACCAGCCTTCCGTTACCACTTATACCGCCGATCTAAACTACGGAGTTGGTGATGAACCAACTCCGGGAGTTTTTGCCGTGTACCGGGGTACAAGCTCCGACCAGACGGTGACCGGCCTGATCAATGGCACAGAATATTATTTTAAAGCCTTCACGCGCGATGCCAGTGACAACTGGTCGGCAGGCGTACAAGTTTCCGCTACCCCAGCAAGCCCCGTGGTAGGCTTTGTAAATTGGGACTTTGATGATGGGGACCCTGCTGCTGACCTGGGTTCAGGAACTATTTCGGCCAATACTACCGCCGAGCCTTTTGTTGATCGCGGGGATGGCAATTTAGCGGTTTCCTATTCCGGCTGGGATACTTCCGGCGATTACTACCAGATAGAGTTTGACGCTACCG
>CAYUJK010000252.1:0-5837 GCA_964444895.1 uncultured Roseivirgaceae bacterium | reverse complement strand
AAAAGTTAGGGAATATCGGGGAGATAGCGTTCGTCGATGAAAGCATGAAAGGCGCCGCGGGATTTCACATTGGCACAGACGAGTGTTTCATTCACCACGATGAGAAAATAGACCCCAAAAAGGAAGCCGAAGAAGCCGAAAAAGAGCTAAAATATTTGCGCGGATTTTTGATCAGCGTAGACAAGAAACTCAGCAACGAGCGCTTCGTGGCCAACGCCCCCGCCGATGTGGTGGAAAAAGAAAAGCAAAAATACGCCGACGCCCAGCAGAAAATACAGGCGCTGGAGGAAAGGCTGAGGCATTTGTGAAAGAGTTGACTATCCGAGCATGAAGGGCCGTTGACCAAATTGAATCAGGCAGTTACCTGCCCCTTCGGCAGTGCAAAAGAAAAAACCGAGCCCTCGTTCACTTTGCTCGAAACGTGGAGTTGTCCTCACTAAACGTTAAAATTTTACGCCATAAGAAATAGTGGGTAAAATGGGAAACAGTGTAAACTTATAAAACCGAAGTTCGGAGTCGCTCCTTTCAGCATAGATAAAGTATGCATTCTGGCGATTGTAGGTATTGTACAAAGAAACCCCAAATGTCCTTTTCCATCCATTGCGCCACATTTTGCTATGAGCGAGGGAGATATCCAGGCGATGGTAGTCTGGCATTCGGAAGTTGTTTACATCATCTACAATGAGGGGATTTTCGAAGTTTGTGATATTTGGGTTAGTAAGTCTTGTATTATGAGCAGTAAAATAAGTTTCATAAAAAAAATGGTTATTGATAGCGCTAAATGTCTGAACCCCTAAAGAAATGGGCTGGCCGGTATGATAGGTCCAAAGTGCCGATAGGGTAGTTTTTTTATTCAGCTTCACTACCGAACTTACTGTTAAATTGTGAGGCCGGTCAAAATTCTGCGGGTAAAACCGGCCCTGGTTTATGTATTCAAACTTTCTGACCGAACGGGACAATGTGTAATTCCCCTCTACACTGAATTTCTCAAATTTTTTGTGGGCCATGAGTTCAAATCCATAAGCCCTGCCAAACCCGTGGGCCGCAATGGCTTCATCCCATTGTCCACTAATGGTGGCAAAACCCGAGTTGCCATTGAAATCGATCAAGTCCCTCATTTCCTTGTAGTAAATCCCTGTCTGGAGTTCTATGCCTGCTTTAGAAAAAAGAGTATTCCATGCCAGGGATACCTCATCGCTGATGGCGGGACGTAGCCGTTCTGTAACCGGCACCCATACATCCGCAGTCAGCGAAGTGCCGGAAGAATTGAGGGAGTGAACGGTTTGCCCCATTCTAGCATAGCTGATTTGGTAATTCGAGTAGTCATTTATATTCCATAGAATCCTAAGCCTTGGCTCAATCAAATTGAACCCCGCCTTTCCGCCGAGAAAGTACCTGCCTGCCCGTATTCCCGGATGCACAGAAAGCCTGTCCGTCAAAAAAGTAAAATCGCCCTGTATGTAGCCAAATAGCTCCCAAGCATCCATACTCACAAAATTCCTGGAAGTATTTCCGGTAAGTCCTCCAAACTCTATTCTCTCCTGTTCCCATTTTACGGGTTCAAATTGGTGAATAATCAGTTGGGTGCCGGTTTTTATTTTGTTGTTACCCGCGAGGTTTACGTCCAGGTCATGCTTCATTACTATATCGTTCACCGATACTCCATAAGTATATTTATTTAAGGTGTTGATCTGGTCGTTGTCGAGAATTTCATCCTTGGAATCGATAATGTATTGAAATCCCGAGTATGCTAAGGTAGCGTTGTAGAACACCGAATTGCTAAAGATATGGTTCCACCGAAGGCTCAGGGACCGGTTTCCCCACCGGTTGTAATAGCGGTTTGAGTAGGAACGAGTAATGGTATCGCCCACTATGAAAGACCGGCTTCCTGTAGTATTCAGCCGGTCCCCTCCGTGGTAGACGCTCACGTAGAGATGATTCTTTTCGTTTACCCGGTGGTTGACTTTGATATTCAGGTCGTGAAAGGCATACATAAACCTGTTGTCAAGTTCAGTAAGCGCATAGAGGCCTGCGAGAAAGAGATCGACTGTCGATCTTCGAAATGATACCAAAAGGGACGTCCTGTCTTTGATGATCGGCCCTTCCAGCGCAATTTTTCCGGAATACAGACCAATATTTGCCTCTCCTCTAAAACGTTGCTTATCTCCTTCTTTCAGGTAGATGTCGAGTACAGACGATATTCTGCCCCCATATTCTGCCGGGAAGCCCCCTTTATAAAAGGTCATAGAGTTAATGGCATAGGGATCAAAAATGGAGACAAAGTTAGCCAGGTGGCCGGTGTTGTACAGGGGGATATTGTCCATGAGTACCAGGTTTTGGTCACTATTCCCACCCCTCACGGAAAACCCTACTGATCCTTCCAGGCCGGGTTGTACGCCAGGCAACTGTTTTATGACGTCAAGTATATCTATATCGGGTTTTAGTGAAGGCAACTGCAATTGGCCTGGTGAAATATATTGGATTTCATTGACGGAAGAAATGATAGGCCTTCTTTCGGCAGTGATGGTTATTTCTTCCAATTCTACCGGGGTTAGCTCAATGGAGATGGTAGTGTCTTTTTTTGCCGGGAAGAGAATACTCGTTTTCTCATAACCAACATAAGAAATGATCAAAGTAGCTTCCTGTCCTTTGGGCAGTGAAAGGGAGTAAAATCCGTAGGCATTGGTGGCCGCCCCATACTGCCTTGATTCGGTGTAAATGCCAGCGCCAATCAACTTTTCCCCCGATTGGGCGTCAGACACCATACCGCTGATTTTTACCTGTTGGGCGTTTACTGTCACAGACCACAACAAGGTGAATGTTATAAGTGCTTTATTCACAGGAGTAACCGACTAAATTACACACTGTTTTTCGTTCATCTCGGCTTAACCCGGCAAATATTCCCTTGCCGCCCTGGATATTGGAATAGACGGGGGTGACCGCTTTAAAAATCCCGGGCATATACAGGTCATTCGTGGAAAATTCATCTTGCATTTGCAATGCGTCCAAATGCGCGATCAGCGATTTTTTATAGAGGTAGTACTCCCTGGATACGGTCTGTAGTACCGGATGAAATTCGCTGTCGAAAATTAAAAAAGCAAAGAAATCAAAGGCTAATCTCAGCGAGTTGTCAGCTTCACCGTCCAGCGAAAACACAAAGGCATACAGTTGGTTGGTTGGCAATGCTTCCTTTAAGATCACTTCATCATTGTTAAAAGTATTTAAAATATTATATATCGTATCTTCGCCGGGATGATATTCATAAGCCTGGTAGATCTTTGTTTCGAAATAATAAGGCTTACCGCCGGCCGTTTCAAAGTCCATAAACATTCGGGAGAAGTTTCCGGAGACAATTGAAGTTTGCATGTAGCCCGCCGGATGAATAAATCGCGTAGAACTTATCAAAACCGGCTCGGGAATATGGGTAGTCGCCTGGAGCATTGTGCCATCCCCCAAGCGTACCTGCAATGAATATTGCCTGCCGGCTTCCATCCTGCTTTGGCTGATGTAAAATGAGTCCTGGAACACCAGTAGCTCTTCGCCGGTTTCCAAACCCGTTGCGGAATACCACGATAGCCGAACCTCGGCGTCTGCTATCCAGGAAATCTCGTTGCGGTCATCAAAAAATGAAGACCGGTTAAGATATATCTGCGCCAGGCTGTCCTTGTAAAGCAACCCGTTAACCACATATTGCTCCGATGTGGCATCCCTGTCTTTGAGATCAAATTCATTGATACAGGAGAACAAGGTAAGAGTTGATAATAGGTGAATTGTAAAAGGAAAATTTCTTCTCATATATCCTGTTTACAATTAAATAATGACTTAAACATAACTTAGTTCCCTTCAATGGTTACGATCTGCAGAGCCTTGTGTTGAAAATTTATGACCATCCCGCCGCTTGGCGTTCTTTCTTTGTAGGAAACAGTAAATGTAAGGTTAACAGTTTTGCCGGTTTCATTTTCGTTCAACTCATACTCAAAATCATGTTCATAGGGCGTGAACACGCTTTTCTGATCCGTATCTATGATTATTTCAGACCCTTCCTGTATGTTGTTTACTTTTTTTTGTGTTTCAAGTCGGGTAAAACCGCTTTCCCCTTCAATGATGATTTTCAAGTTTAGTTTGTCTCCCGGTTTACCCTCGTACCGATCGATTTCCGGGTCAAACCGCAAGGTTGGAGGACGATTATCCTCATGCGTTGGTTCATCGTTTGAACACGATGCGACAAAAAAAGCGATTGCAACGGCGAAAATTATGTTTTTCATATATGGATTCTGGGTTGAACTATTTCACGAGTTTTAAACTTAAGTTTTATTAAAAATATTGTAAGAGTGAACACTCCTACAATATTTTTTACACGTGTTTTAACTAGGGGATAGGGGACTTCCCCAACCGTCGCTCTCCCATTTTTTGAAATAGACATAATAGTTGAACCAATTGTGATGAATCCTTGCTCTTATCCTTCGCACATCATACTTGTTATAAACGGAACTTTGTCCTGGCCCAAGAATTACATCATAATCTGCCCGCATTTTGCAGGTAGAACAGTTTCTATACATCCAAATAACCCTAAAGTCAGGATTATTGTTATTTGTCGCTCGGTGAACTACCCTTCCCCAATACATCCATCTGGAAGGACTGTTATAATCGTTTGACTTTGTGTAACTTGCAACACGAGAGTTTTTGATTTTATCCCTGTTATGGGAAACCGAAAGATAAAACCCGTCGGCTTTCGGGTCTAAATTCAGTTCTTTAAATTTAAACTCAATTGACCCCGAATTGTCATTTTGTGTTATCTCACCGGTTAATTCAGTTTCATTTGCATCTGAAGTCAAATCTTCTCCCGGATAAGTCATAAATAACTTGTATTCAACAAAACTAAGGTATTCATCTACAACTCCTTCATCATACGCTCCAATGTTCATTTTCACAAAGTATTTGCCCGATTCATCAAAAACTGAAAATTCCTTGTTATAAGGTGTTTCAATTTCAGAAGGATCGAATTCAACGAAATTTACTGAGCCATCGAAAACTTCGACATTATTGGCTATTTCACTTTCGTGATTGCAACCAAGTAGTATTCCTACAAAGCTGCAAAAAAGAATAAAATTAATCTTTTTCATTTCATTACTGATTAAAAGTTGTTAATAGTACAGTCGATATTGGCCAAAAATCGACTGCAATAAAAAGACATTTCTAAAAAAAACAACTATTTAAAAGTAAATAACTAAGTGATGTGCGCGACAAGTGTTTGTTACCCAATAATTACCTGTAAAAGAGCGACTTTCCAAATAGCAAAAATACGCCGATGCCCAGCAGAAAATACAGGCGCTGGAGGAACGGTTGAAGCATCTATAATTTATAAGAGGGGGATGAACAAGGAATGTGGAAGGTATTTCGGGTTTTTCGTTATGCAAAAGCTCAGATTTTCAGAGAAGCATAAGTGAGAACATATACTTCATAATGGAAAATATTTTCCTAAAAGAGGCTTATAGTGGAAAATATTTCACCATCTACAGGGGTTTTGCTATTATAATGGAAAATACATTGAGGAAAAGTAATGCTTTCTTAGAACCGGATAAGGGCAGGTTAGTAATTATCAAGTCTTAGTTCGTTCCCACCTTCCTGTTGGAGATCCTCGCAAAACATGCCATCCGACCGGCTCATCCCGCTGGCTTACGACCGGTCTGATGGGCTCGGGCAGCTCCAACCACCCTCCGAATACCAAACATTGATTACATTTTTATCATTTGTACAGCATTGTCCTCACATCCGATCCGGCACCCTGATCCCCAGCAGTCCCATCGCCGACTTAATCGTGCGGGCTACGGTGTAGG
>CAYUJK010000251.1:0-5839 GCA_964444895.1 uncultured Roseivirgaceae bacterium | reverse complement strand
GCATCAATATTTGTGTCGGTGGTGAAGATAATTTCTCCCCGTTTCCTGTTCAAAATACTATGCCCTGACTGACCCTGGAAATTGGCTGTGAGGTCGAAGTTTTTGTAGGACACACCCAAATTGAACCCGTAGGTGAGATCGGGCAGGTATGACCCCAGCACTACTCTGTCCAGGTCGTTGATCACTCCGTCGCCATTCTGATCCTGGTAGATCAGGTCACCGGGTACCAGGTTGTTATCAGCAATGAATTCCTCTGTGAGTCCACTGTTTTGAATCTCCTCTTCATTCTGAAATACACCCTTTACCTTGTAGCCGTAAAATGCTTCAATCGGCTGGCCCAATATGGACCGCTGGCGAAACTCCGCCTGCCCGGCATTTAGGTATTGCTGTCCGCCAAGGCTCGTTACCTCGTTTTTAAGCGTAGCAAAATTGCCACCTATCGTATACGACAAGTTATCACTGATCCTATCCGACCAATTCAGAGACAATTCCAGTCCGGAATTCCTGATCTCACCCCAGTTCCTTCGAATGTCATCTCTTACCAGCGGCAAAATGATGATGACAGCCGCATTTTTAGTATCGCGAACATAGTAGTCGACGTCAAAAGACAGACGGCTTCCGAACAAGGCTGATGTGATCCCCACATTTGTTTCTTCCTTGGTTTCCCATCGATCGAGGTAGTCAAAGAAATTCTGAACAGTTATTCCCGGCACCAATTGATCATTGATCGCCGTAAAGATGGGTTCCAGGGTAGCCGCTCCTATTGCTGAAGGCACAGCGTCATTGCCGAGTCTTCCCCAGCTACCTCTGAGTTTTAAGAAGTTGACAACAGGAACATTAAAGAAACTCTCTTCAGAAATCACCCATCCTGCACCGAACGTCGGGAAGTTTCCCCATTTTTGTTGAAACTTATTGGAGCCATCCCTTCTCAACGTAGCGTATAGCAGGTAGCGATCGTCGTAGTTATAGGCTATCCTACCGAAATACGACGAGCCAAACTCACCTCTTGCGTATTTATAGCGGTCATTCGGGTCAAAATCGTTTACATTGTCCGCGTCCTTGATCGCTGTATTGTACAACCACCAATACTGTTCGTTTTCCCAGGTAGGTGCCGGGGTGAGTTCCGTGCCCGTAGCAAAGAAGCCATCATTGGTTTCGGAACGGAAGGAGTAACCGGCCATTACGGTAAGGTAGTGTTTGCCGAAGACCTCATTGAACGTGAGCACGTTGTCCCAGATCTGGTTGTAGGATGTAACGTGACTCTTCCGAAGGGATGATGGCACATCGGTGACTCCGTTGCTGTATTCGAAGGCTACCCTACGCTCATTCAGCGATCCGAAGCTGTAGTTGTAGGTAGTTTTGAATGAAAGCTTATTGGGGATCAGCTTAAAGTCCATGTAGAAGTTCCCCATTATCTTCCCGATCTTATTGCGGTTGTCGAAGTAAAGCAAATTGTAGTAGGGGTTCTGGGGATTTCGATAACCCAGCTGTTGCGCATTCGACAGTCGCTCAGGACTGGCGGCGGTATTTTGATTGTCATACACCGGTATAATGGGTACGGCAAAATACGTATTAAACCACACAGATCCCTCGGCATTGTATTGCGTCGCATTACTGATATTGACGTTACCTCCGGCATCCAGCCATTCAGTAGCCGCAAAATCAAGTCGTGTGCGAAAGTTGAGTCGCTCATACTCATTTCTTGTCGATTCCAACAGCCCTTCCTGATCGAAATAGCTCACGCCGACAGAATAGCGCGTGCGCTCATTTCCCCCATTGATGGAGAGCGAGTGGTTTTGAATTGGCGCCGCTGTTTTTAACACCTCATCGTACCAGTCGGTGTTTACATCCGGCACATTCGGGTTTACCCGGCTGCGGCCATAGCGTTGAAAGGCATTGCTGATAAAAGAAGCATCCGCGGTAGAGCCTGTTTCAAGTGCATACCGTGTAAACTGTTCAGCATTGGCCATTTTGAGCACATTTTGAGCCACCTGCACGCCGTAGTAGCCATCGTACATGATCTCTGTAGGCTGGTTATAACCTCCTGATTTCGTTTGAATGAGAATAACACCGTTGGCCGCGCGCACCCCATAAATTGCCGCTGCAGAGGCGTCCTTCAGTACCGAGATGGTTTCTATATCGCTGGTATTGAGGAAGTCAATGTTGTCGAAAAACATGCCGTCAACCACGTATAGTGGCGCCGCACTGCCAATCAGGGATCCTACTCCCCGTACCCGAACGGTAGGCGCCGAGCCGGGAGCCCCGCTGCTGACGATCTGCACGCCCGGAACACGGCCTTGAAGCGCTTGCATCGCCTGGCTGGTCGGTGTTTTGGCTAACTCCTCAGACTTTACCGTGGAAATGGCTGAAGTGAGGTCGCGTTCCCGTTGTGTTCCGTAGCCCACCACCACAATCTCTCCCAGGGTAGTTACATCGGGCGTCATGGTCACGTTAATCACGCTCTGCGACTCCACAGCCACTTCTTCCGTCACAAATCCGACGGAACTGAATACAAGGATAGAACTCTCCGACACACCATCGAGCTTGTAGTTACCTTCAATGTCCGTAACTGTGCCCACCATGGTGCCTTTGATCACCACGTTCACGCCAGGGAGACCTTCGCCGTCTTCACTGGAGGTTACGTTTCCGGTGATCGAGATCGCTTGCTCCACGATATCGATGGGCGCCACCTCCTCTGCATTTCTCCGGCTTGCTTTGTTTACGTTAATCACGTTGTTTACCTGCCTGAATTTAAGATCGGTTTCCCGGGATATTTCCAGTAGTACCTCATATACTGTCGCGTTTTTCCGGGCCATCGATATGCGCAGCTTGCGGTCGATTACGCGATCGTCATAAATGAAGCGGTAGTTCGTTTTCGATTCTATTTCTTTAAAAACTTCGGTAATAACCGCTTTGCTAACTTGCAGGTCAATTTGAACTTCATTCACGCTTTTTGGTGTCTGCGCCGCGCCATTGTAGGCCTGCAGCATCCCCACAAAAAACACCTGGACCAGGAGTCCACGAAACGTCCATTTGCAAAGCATAATGAATTGTCTTAGTAGATTACTTTTCATACTTTTGAACGAGTTAAATAGTGTTACATCTGTTTAATTATCTGATACATAGTCTTTTTTTCGAGATAGAGCTATGTATTGAAATTGAAAGCCGGAGGTGCGAACTCCGGCTTTTTCTTTGCCGGCTATGTAGTATTTATCATAGGCACATCATTTAAGGATTAAATATTAGCGTTACTTCGTCGTGTTTCAGATCGTAGGTAATGTCTTCGGTAAAGCAGATGCTCTCCAGCACTACCCGCAAGGTTTCGTTTGTGAAACTTCCGCTCACTGACCATTTGTTGGCCGGGTGTCCCTGAAGCGACACCGTGACGCCGTACCACCGTTCTATGGCTTTAACAAAATCCGGAAGTCCCGCCTGCTGAAAGGTAAGCGTGCCCTCCTTCCAAGCGTAATCGGCGTTGGTCAGTTCTGTTTTGAAATGCGTTCCATCCAGGGGGTTGTACAGGATCTTTTCGCCGGGAGAGAGATATACCTCCTCATGCCCGCTATTTTCTGCTTCCTCGCGCACCAGTACTTTGCCCGTCACCAATGACACGGCCACTACTTCGTCTTCCTCAAAGGCTTTTACATTAAAAGATGTGCCTAAAGCCGCCGTTTCTATGCTTTTGGATTTTACGATAAAAGGCAGGTGAACATTTTTGGCTACATCAAAAAAAGCTTCGCCTTCCAGCTCTACCGTGCGAGAGCCCACAAAGCGGGAGGGAAACGTGAGACGGCTTTCAGAATTGAGTGTAACGATGGTTCCGTCTGATAGCGCAAAGGTGGACTTCTGGCCTTTGGGATTGACTTTTGCCAGGGTTTGAATTTCGGGATTCACAGGCGCCGCTTCCGGTTGGCCTAATTCGAAATACAGCACCCAGCCAAACGAAACAAGCAAGGCTACTACGGCCGCTACCCTCGTCCAGGTAGCGAAAGTCATTCTCCGGTCTACTGATTTTTGCGACTTTACCGGCGAATAAGCCGTATGGCGATCTGAATATTTATCGGCCAGTATTTTATGGAGCACTTCATTGTACTGCTGTGAGTCGACGCCTTTCACCTTGAACGCCAGGGATTTCAAAATCTCGCGCGCCCGCATGGCTTCTTCTTTCTTATCAGGGTGTGCCTCAAACCACTTTTTCCAAAAAATATCGAGGTCATTTGTGGGGTTCACCACCCACTTCACAAATTCCTCATTCCCTAAAAAGTCTTCTGTACTAAAATTCTTGTAATTCACGATGTTCTGATTGTTGTTCTTTTTTTGATAATGGAGAAAGATTCAAAATGACATCGTGGAAAGGAGATTATTTTTTGAAAATTACAACGAAGAGGGACTAAGGGAGATAAGATTGACAGTATTTCAACAAAAATAGCAGTATATTGAGATAATGGTAAGGCAACAAATCACAAATAGCAAATCACAAATAAATACCAAAAGCAAACTTTCGAAATTCTAAACCTGGCAGGAGGAGATTTAGCATTCAATATTTTGGTCATTGAGTTTTTGCCTGAGCAAATCCCCCCCTGCACCCCCTTTGGTTTTCTCAGCTCTCAACCTTGGAATTTCAACTCACTGGTTCACGAGCAGCAGAAAAGTCACTACCTTCGCCATCTCTTTCAACACAGCGATGGCTTTGTACACCAGGTTTCGGGCCGAGCGCACATGGCTCATCCCCATCAGGTCTTTGATTTCACTGTAAGACAGGTTTTCATAGTACAGGTAATACAATGCCTCCCGCTGCCGGTCGGTGAGTTGAGCTATGGCTTTTTTTACCCTTGTCAGGCGCTCTTCAATCATCTGACTTTGAATCATTTTACTTTCCACGGAGGGCACAATCTCAAAGTCCGTAAATACACCGTCGCCGTTATCCAGCGTATATTTTGCCTTGCGCCGGTACTCAATGATGCGCCGTTTCAGGGCCTTGAATAGATAGGGCTTGATAGAGGTGAGTGTGCGAGTGAGGTTAGGCCTGTTTTTGCGCAGGTCGATGAACAAGTCCTGAATGGAATCTTCCACCAACTGACTGTCGCGCGTAAACTGGTGTCCGTAATTAACCAGCGCCGGGAAGTACTTTTGGTAAATGTAGATAAACGCCGACTCATCCCTGGCCTTAAATGCCGCCCAGATAAACTGGTCGTCCTTACCATTAAAAGCACCATCTCCCCCGGCCCTGTCCTTTTCAACCATTAATGAGCGAGAAAGGGTGTGGTTTTCCTGATCAACTTTTTCCGGTGTGGCCTTAGCGTCGGGCATTCCTATTTGAAGATTTTTCAATCAAATATAAAGATACCAGCCCTATTCGCAAACTAATAGCCATTGTGTAAAAAATATTGATGATTTAGCAAAATGGTCCACCAAGACACCAAGGCGCGAGCAAACACAAAGAAGATTTATTGCACAAAAATAACCTGGAGGGCTTCTCGTCGCCCTTCAGCATCTACTGGAGAACTTGGTATTTAAAAAGACAACCAAGACTCCTGGTAGAAAACCCTTTCGCAATATAAGATGCGTGATTTCTTCGTGTCTCCGTGTCTTGGAGGCATAGGAAAAAGAATCGGAATTCGGTATTTCTTTCCACGAATTTTCACAGACACGAATTGCACAAATTTTCACGAATAAACTGGCTGTTGTGGCATTGAACCGGAGTTTGCACTCAATCTATGTCCTTAATATATCCCCACGCCACCAGGTCTTCTTTCTCTTTGATTGCTTTGGTATTTCCTTCGCGTAGCAGGATTAACTTGGTAGCAATGTCCAGCACATTGCGATAGTCGTGATCCGT
>CAYUJK010000250.1:0-5847 GCA_964444895.1 uncultured Roseivirgaceae bacterium | reverse complement strand
GTATAGGAGACTACCGCCTGCAAGACCTTAAATACGTGGTAGGCGTAGGCGGCAGATTCCAGGCCCTGAAAAATGAAAGGTTTAATGTACGGCTGGACATCGGTATAGCCCGAGGTGGTCAGCGGGCCGTGTATGTTTCGGTCAGAGAGGCTTTTTAAACCGGAATTATTTTATTCTTCCTCTTGAAGCCATTTTTGGGCGCTATCTACATCTTCAAAGTAGTTTGTTACCACAATTTCTTTTTCCAGTTTTTTGCTGAAGTTTTCTACCGAAAATTTTGAGAAAACGTCTTTTGGAACGATGATGGCTTGACGAAAACGACCTACTTTGGCCGCATATTCACCTATTTTTTTTGCGGCACGTTCCTGAGAAGCTGGGCCAAGGCCTTTGTGTTCGCGTGCGTCCAGAATTATCCCTGTGGCCTTAGTGTTTTCTAACTCCTGGATGATAATATCAAGTAGGCGGTTGAATACATCCGGCACAGTGGTGCCCCACCACGTTTCGTGGATATAGTTGCCGTTTGCTACATACTCCATGCGGAGGTTTTTGTCTTCGAATACGATCTTATTTTCCATTTTTTTGTGTTTGTTTAATAGTAAAACACATACCTGCACCACATAATTCCGATAGGGAAAAATTTGAAATGAAATAGATGTAATAAATGACCGAAAGTTTGAATGGGTGTTTTTAGGAACATAAGATACAGCTGTGAAATTGTAGTGAACAGATCAGGATGACCGTAAACTCTTTCCATAAAAAGTAAGTATATTCCCACTCCAATAAGGGGACGTTTAGTCCCGATGATTTCAAAATTTCCAACTCAACGAATACCAAGTATGAAAAACCGCTGCGCCTGGGTGAGCAATACCTTTGACCAATACATAAAGTACCACGATGAAGAGTGGGGTGTGCCTGTGTATGACGATAAAATCCACTTTGAATTCATGATCCTGGAAGCCGCCCAGGCGGGCCTGAGCTGGAGCACCGTGCTCAAAAAGCGGGAAGGATACCGAAAAGCTTTTGCCAATTTTGATGTACAAAAAGTGGCTGAGTTTTCTGACGATATAATTGCCCAGCTTATTTTGAACCCGGAAATCATTCGTAACAAGTTAAAAATAAACGCGGCAGTAAATAATGCCCGGAGATTTATAGAAGTGCAGAAGGAGTTTGGCTCTTTTCACCAGTACATCTGGAGTTTTGTCAACCACAAACCCATAGTGAATCGCTGGAAGTCGATCAAAGAAGTGCCTGCAAAAACGGAAGTATCAGATAAGCTGAGCAAAGACATGCTAAAGCGGGGTTTCAAATTTGTGGGCAGCACTATCGTATATGCACACATGCAGGCCTGTGGGTTGGTAAACGACCACACAGAGGATTGCTTCCGCTACAAAGAGATTGTTGAAAAATACTATTGAAAGGAATCTCGGATCAATTCCTTTTTAGACAGGCGGATACTCCACATTCCGCGTAGCTCACCCATTTTGTAGTTAATTGCCTGGTCGTGGGGGTATAGTTCTTTGATCACCTGGTAGTGTTCTTCCGAAACACCCTCGCCCACGGGTCCGTGGCAGGCCAAACACAGAGGATTGCCGATCATGATGGGCTTGTTGTACAAATAGGTGTCTTTTCCTACAGCCTGCAGATTTTCTGCCAGGGGTTGTCCGTTTTCATGATTATACTGATAGGCGTCAAAGATCACCTGTTCCAGGCTGTCGGGGGCGTTGTCTGGATTTCGCGGTTTGGAAGTTACCCGCTTAATGGTCGCCGCGTATTTTTGCTGCAGCGAGTCCACCAGTGGGTAGGCTTGTAAATTGCAATACTGGATAGCTCCCGGTACGCCGTCGCTCTTGACCGCTTGTTGAAGCTGACCACCCAGCGTTTTCTGCGTTTCGTCAGCTATTTGCCCACCTAACTTCATTGCCGCCTCAAATATTTCCGCTTCAGAGACCCGCACAATCTCGCGGTCCTTCAGCTCCTCTTCGTAAGCCGAGCGATCTACCTTTTTTTCCATTTTGCAGGATGAGCTAAGCAAGAAAAGTCCCGGCAAAACCAGCAGATAGCATTTCATGGCAGAACAGTTTAGTTTTCAGAAATATTGGCTACGTAGAGCACGTACACAATACCGTCATGGATTGAATCGGGTATTTGTCCGCCCGATCCCCAGGCTTTTATCACATTCCCATTCTTGTCCTTCAGATCTATCAGGCCTGACCATATAGTGTCCTGCGTCGCTTTTTGACTTATGTCGTTCAGGATGGAAGGTGTCACGAGCAGCTCCTTGAAGGCCCTTCCTTCCAGGCTTTCGGAAGTATATCCCAGAATGCCCTTGATGCCTTTCGACACTTTGATCACGTTAAAGTTTGGCGTGAGTTCGAATACCATGGAAGACTCCATAATGATTCTTTCGCGCGCTTCACGGTCGCTTTGGTCGCGCTCGATTTTCTCTTGAGTGGCTTGCAATTCCTCCATATTTTGGCGCATCTCTTCTTCCTGCGCCCGCATCTGCTCGGTCATCATTGTCGACTCTTTCAGCAGTTTTTGCGTTTTCTCGTTGATTTTCACATTAGAGATCGTTGACGCAATGGACTCCGATATCTTTTCGATGAAGTCGATTTTGTAGTCTTCAAATTCATTAAAGGAGGCAATTTCGATGACGCCATATATTTCATCGTTTACTTTCAGAGGCACAATCAAAATGCTTTTTGGGTTTGCTGAGCCCAGCCCGGAGGTGATATTGATATAGTCTTCCGGAACGTCGGTGATGTAGATGGTGTCCCCTTCCAGCCATGCCTGGCCGGCGAGGCCTTCGCCTTTGTGTATTTTTTTGTTGATGAACTTCTTTTTGTTCCATGCGTAGCAGGCGGCTAGCTCCATTTGCGACTCTTTGTTGCTATTTTCGCTTTCATCTCTGTCTACAATAAACAAGGCGCCCTGATTGGCCTCCACGTATTTCACCAGGTTACTGATAATTTCATCGGCCAGTTTTTCATAGTCATTGCTGAAATTTCTGAGGATATCGCCGAATTTGGCCATTCCGCTGGTAGCCCAGTTTCGCTTTTTGTCTTCGTCGGCTACCTTTTTCAGGTTGTTGCGCATCTCTATTAGGGAATTGCCGAGCACATCTTTTTCGCTTAGAGGCTTGAAGGGGCTGTCGTATTTGCCATCACCGATATTTTCGGCAAACGTGGCTATTTCACCATATCCTTTGGCCATGTTGCTTACAGACTTGGCCATGTCGCCTATTTCGTCATTGGTGAGCTTAGTGTTTTCCAGGGTTACCAGTTCGCCCTCGCCAATTCTGTCTACTACAGCGCGTAGCTGATTTAGCGGTTTAGTGAGCGCTCTGGCTATCAGAATAGCAATCACAAGACCGATAATCACGATGATCGATACGAGCGCGATAGCGGTATAGGAGAGTTGTTTGAGGTTAGTTTGCGTTTCCAGGTCGGCCTCCACTTTCTGTTCGACGATTTTATCCCGGTACGCTTCCAACCTTGTGATTAATTCGGCTGATCGGGGCAGCACTTCTTCGCTGATGGTCTCTTCAGCCATGAATTTTTTTATAGGATCTTCATAGTCTTCAAAGCTGATGAGCTCGTTCATGATATTTTTTTCAATGACCAGAAGCTCTTCAAATTGTGCGAAGATGGTGTCCATATTGTGCACCTGAGTGCTGTCGTCCACTCGCTGGAACAGCTCGTTTATGTCATTTCTGAGCTTCGGATATTCGGTTTCGTGCAAGTCTTCGAGTGCTTCCTTGTCATCACTGTTCGTCTGCAGATACACCCAGTTGGTGATGAGCATTTTGGAGCGGTTTACCAGAAGTATGAATTCGTTGGCGGTTTGGATAGAGGGGTCAACTACTTCCAGCGATCGATTTATCAGGTTTATGATTTGAAAGTTGGTAAAAATGGTGTAACCCCCAAAAGCGGTGAAAATGATGATAAGAGAAGAAAAGCCAATGATGATCTTTCTTCTTATGGTAAATCTAAGTCCCTTCATCGACGTTGTTTTGTGTTTGCAGTATAATAGAGCTAAAAATTAACAATTTTGAAAATTTTTAGAAATATTATTGACAAATAAAAAAGCAGATAAACATCTTGCCTCTTGCGATTATAAAAATCGAAGAATTTTATATATAAAAAAAAAGATTGCCAAACATATTTGACAATCTCTTTTTATTAAAGTGTTAATGCGTCTTAAATTAAGATGGCCAACTTCGTCAAATCGCCAGACACTTTGAGGTTAGCTCTTTCAGTCTCGTCTTTGTTAAGCTCGAACCGGAGTTTGCCGTCCACGACGATAAAATTAATGTTGCTGCCCTTTCTGGCCAGGCCTTCGTTTTCAGTGATAAGGAGTGTGGCAGAATTTTGCAGCTTTGCCCTCACACCGTTTAGCTCGCTGCTTTTTCCGGAAGGGATAAACAGCATGTGGCAGTTGCTCACCTGGTCAATAGATTCGAATACCACAACCCGAATGTCCTGGCTTCCTACTTTTTTAGTGGCGGCCATGTTTTCGAGATTCGAAACTAAGGGTGATTTTCCCAATACTCCAATGACAAAATCGCCACTTTGTTTCTCAGCAGGCCACTGTATGTACTTCGCAAAGTTGTACATAAAAATCTGATAATAGTTGTAGATTTGTGCCTGTGATGAATAAGAGGCGAAAATGATTGCAACACTTAGCAATAGCTTTTTACGATTCATCTTGTTTTAAAATTTAATTTCACTCAATCAACTTCATTTCAAAAAATTGTGGTTTTAATAGTTCGTAGTTGTTGCCCTTTTAAATACAGGAAATAGAAGAAAGGTAAACTGTAACCTTAAAAAAAAATTCAAAAAGTTAGGCAGGCGAATTATTTTTTTCATAATCGATTGATTTAGAGATAATTGATGCAATGGATATGATCAATAAATTAGAGGAAATAAAAGCGAGGTTTGAAGAAGTGGGCCAGTTGATCGTGCAGCCGGAGGTAACTTCTGACATGAAAAATTTCACCAGGCTTACCAGGGAATATAAGCACCTGGAAAAAGTAGTGAAAAAGTACGACGAGTACCTGCTGGTGACCGGCAATATTAAGAGTGCCAAAACGGTATTGGAGACAGAGAAGGACGAAGAGTTCCGGGAAATGGCTAAAATGGAGCTGGATGAGTTGCTGCCCAGAAAGGAAGAGTTGGAAGAGGAATTGAAGGTGATGCTGATTCCCAAAGACCCCAACGACAGCAAAAATGCGATACTTGAAATAAGAGCCGGTGCTGGCGGCGATGAATCTTCGCTTTTCGCGGGAGAGCTTTTTCGGATGTACCAGCGGTATGCAGAAGACCAGGGCTGGCAAGTGGCCATCAATGAATTTGTAGAGGGCACTGTGGGCGGTTTCAGCCGGATCACAGCTACACTTGAAGGAGATGATGTGTATGGAAAGCTTAAGTTTGAGTCAGGCGTACACAGGGTACAGCGCGTGCCCGAAACGGAATCGCAGGGCAGGGTACATACCTCGGCTGTGAGTGTAGCGGTACTTCCGGAAGCAGACGAGATTGATTTTGAGCTCAATCTGGCTGATATAAGAAAAGATACCTACCGGTCTTCGGGTGCTGGTGGCCAGCACGTGAACAAAACTGAATCGGCGGTGAGGCTTACGCACATCCCTACAGGAATGGTGGTGGAGTGCCAGGATGGCCGCTCGCAACACGCCAACTATGATAAGGCGCTCACCGTTCTACGGTCAAGGCTCTATGAAGCTGAGCTTAAGAAAAAAGAAGCGGAGATAAGTGCTCATCGGAAATCTTTGGTGCGAAGTGGCGACCGGTCTGATAAAATCAGAACCTACAATTTTCCGCAGAGCAGGGT
>CAYUJK010000249.1:0-5868 GCA_964444895.1 uncultured Roseivirgaceae bacterium | reverse complement strand
AGCTTAAAAATCCACCTTAGCAACTTCATTTTATTGCGAAAAGGAGGATATCGGAAATTGAAATCGGGAAAATAGGGTTTTTTCACAATGGATTTTAGGTGGGTAAAGGTATCAAATGTGTGCTTGCCGTGGTATCGCCCCAGGCCGCTGTTGCCGATGCCGCCTACCGGCAGTTCCGGGTTTCCGAAGTGAAACAAGGTATCGTTAATGACCCCTCCGCCAAATTGAAGTGTATCAATAAATTCATTTTGTTTCTTTTTATCAGGGCCGAAATAGTAAGCAGCCAGCGGTCTTTCTTTTTCATTCAGAAGCGTTAACGTTTCTCGAAAATCGGAAAACGAAATTACCGGCAGTATCGGACCAAAAATTTCTTCCTGCATTACCTCGTCGTCCCAGCTTACATCTGTCAACAAAGTTGGCTCTATATACAAGGCTTCCTTATCGGTATAGCCGCCGTGATAGAGATTTCCATTCTTCAGGTACCTTACCAGGCGTTCGAAATTATTTTTGTTCACCACTTTGCACAGGTCTCGCCCCTCATCGGGGCGGTTTCCATACCGCTCAGTAATAAATGCCTTCATCTTCGCCAGGAGTTCGTCTTTCACCTTTTCATGCGCCAGCACAAAATCTGGCGCCACGCAGGTTTGGCCGCCGCTCAGGAGCTTTCCGAAGACGATTCGCCGGGCGGTTATTTCAATATTGGCGTCTTCGTCCACAATGCACGGGCTCTTGCCGCCGAGCTCCAGCGTTACCGGGGTAAGCGTTTCCGCCGCCGTCTTCATGATGATCTTACCTACGCGCGGGCTGCCGGTGAAAAAAATATAGTCGGGCTTTTGATCGAGAATTTCTTTGCTGGTTTCAGGGCCTCCAAACACGGCTTTCAGGAAGCCCGGCTCGAAATATTCAGCTATCAGTCTGCATATAAGGCGGGCGGTATGCTCCGCTATTTCTGAAGGTTTTATTATCGCGCAGTTGCCCGCGGCAATAGCGCCCACCACAGGCGCCAACAGCAGGAGAATGGGGTAGTTCCAGGCGCCAATAACGAATACTACTCCATACGGTTGAGGATAAATGTAGTGCCGGGAGGGGAAGCTCACTAAAGCAGCGCCCACTTTCTGAGGGCGGGCCCAGGTGTCCAGGTTTTTGAGCGCAAAGTCTATCTCACCGGTGAGCTGAGCTATTTCGGCACCAAAAGTCTCGTATTCCGGTTTGTTCAGGTCTTTTTTCAGTGCTTCAAAAAAGGCTTCTTCGTGGTCCCTCACCATTTTACGAAGCGTCTTTAGCTGCTGTTTTCTGAACTTTACAGCCCTTGTTTTGCCCGAGTTGAAATATTCTCTTTGCTTTTTCATAATTTCACTGAAATTTTCGGAGCCGGTGGCCACAGGGTTCGGTGCGCTGTTCATTGGTATGGAAATTGACTTAAATCTGTTAATAAATAAAAATATAAGGAAAATGTTACGGATCACCCTTATTGGAAAACGTAAATTGCTCGCCGGCCTGCCCTTCTTTTTTGGCTTTTTATTGTTCGTAAGTCATTTTTCATTTTCCCAAAGCGAAATAGAAGGGGTGTGGAAATCGGAAGACGGCCGTTATATGATGAAAATAGCGTCGTTGGGAGATGAGTTTCAAGGGCGAATCGTGTGGATGAAGGACGAAACCGACGAAAACGGAGGGCCCGTACTTGATGCTAAAAACCCCGACGAAAAGTTGAGAAGACTACCGGTGAAAGGAAGCCGGATACTCCGAGACATGAAGCATAACCCATCTGGTAAAAATTGGGAACAAGGTACGATCTACTTGCCCGAAACCGGAAAGCAGTACGAATGCTTCGCCAAGGTAGCCGGGCAGAAATTGAGCATTGTGTACAAAGACCAAAGCGGCGCCCAGAAAACCTGGAGCTGGACCAGGGAAAACTGAATAGACTTTTTCTTTCTACCGCGCTATTCATTAATCGCTAACTGTAGACCCGTATTTTCGTTATCTCAAATACATTTCAATAACACATCACGAATTATGTATTACAATCATATTATTGATACCATTGGAAACACGCCCCTGGTGAAGCTGAACAAGGTAAATAAGGGCATAAGGGGGACCATTCTGGTGAAGGTGGAATATTTTAATCCCGGTAACAGCATGAAGGACCGCATGGCCCTGAAAATGATAGAAGATGCGGAAAAAGAGGGGCGGCTGAAACCTGGCGGCGTCATTGTGGAGGGCACTTCGGGTAATACCGGCATGGGCCTGGCCCTGGTAGCTATTGCCAAAGGCTACAAATGCGTGTTTACTCTGGCCGACAAGCAGTCCAAGGAAAAAATTGATATACTCAGGGCCATGGGTGCCGAAGTGATCGTTTGTCCCACCAATGTTTCAGCGAATGATCCGCGCTCTTACTACTCAGTAGCCCAGAAAATAGCCCGCGAAACACCTAATTCCATCTACGTAAATCAATACGACAATTTATCAAACGCTGCCGCCCATTACGAGACCACCGGACCGGAAATATGGGAGCAGACCGAAGGGAAAATTACCCACTTTGTCGCTGGCGTGGGTACAGGCGGCTCTATGTGCGGCGTATCGAAATACTTGAAGGAAAAGAATCCTAAGGTAGTGAGTATTGGCATAGACAGCTATGGCTCGGTTTTCAAGAAATATAAAGAAACGGGCATTTTTGATGAAAAGGAGATTTATCCCTACATGGTGGAAGGAATTGGGGAAGACATTTTGCCCAAAAATGTGGACTTTGACCTTATTGACACTTTTATAAAAGTGACTGATAAAGACTCCGCTATCATGACCAGGAAGCTTGCCCGCGAGGAAGGTCTGTTTGTGGGTTGGTCCTGCGGATCGGCTGTTTTTGGTGCGCTGGAGTACGCACGCGAACATCTGAAAGAAGACGATACGATGGTGATCATCCTGCCCGATCATGGCACGCGCTATCTTAATAAAATCTACAACGACTCCTGGATGAAAGACCGGGGATTCGTGGAGTCGCGGGTGTATGCTACGGCGGCAGATATCATTCTCCACAGGAATGGAAGGGATCGCTTGCTCACCATACCCTGTGAAACAAGTGTGGGCGAAGCCATTAAAATCTTAAATGAAGAAGGCATATCTCAGTTGCCGGTGGTTGATGGTGAGGAGTTTGTGGGTAGCCTCACAGATACCAAGCTCTTGCACAAGCTCATCGAAAACCCCGAACTGAAAACCGAGCCCGTAAAGAATGTGATGGACGAGCCCATGCGCTTCGTGGCGATGAACAACACGCTAGACGTGCTTTCTTCACTTATCGATCAATTCCACAGGGCGCTGCTGGTGAGGGATCATGATAACCGGGTACACATCATTACCCGACATGACATATTGGTGGCGATGACCAGGTGACAGCTGTGTATTGAGAAATGTGTTGAAAACGCTTTTAACACCATAGCGATTTCTATCCTAAGTTTATTATCATGGGGGGGTGCAAAATATGAATTATCAATGCACGCTCACTTTTTCAGGGGGCTTGCGTGTTGAGAGATTTTCAACCTTCCCTTAGCGGTATCTTTCTTTTCTTTGCCCCGGAAAACTCTGCTTTGAGGTCAAGTTTCACAATATCTTGGTTGCTCAATTTATACGACAGAAAAAACTCCATATCCGTCAGATTGATGAAGGAAGAATAAACTGTTCCGCCCATGCGCCCTCTTTCGTCTGCTCTTGGTGGTTGCCCGGCCTGTCCGAAAGTGTTAGCCACCCGTAAGAGATTAATCTCCTCCTCACGACTTTCCATTTCCCGAATTCTATTCTCAATAGAACGGTATCTATAGCAAGGAAAATTTCCGGCCGTAGAGTCTGAAAATAAATAGTTCGTCATGATTAGTTTGTTATCTTCCATCCAGTGTAGCTTCCTTTCACCTCCTACCCATTCTATCACCACGGCCTTGCCGGTCTTATCTCCAAATAGTATATGACTCTTATTAAGGGCTATTTTTTTCTTTTCCAAATACGCTAGTGCTTCTTCAACAGTTGAGCATTTGGCCAGTACTTCATCTCCCAGGTTTTTCCTTGGATTACCATAGCCTGGTATTTTCTCCTGCTCAGGCGTAACCGCCGCGTCAAATACCAAACCTGCTTCATTTATTCCTCCCTGTGCGAAATCGTCCCAACCATACCACAACCTGGCCAGCTTGTTTTTGGATTTTGGTTCAATTTGTATGTAAGCGTCCACGTCATACCAATAATCCTCATTGTTAACAAAATAGATGTTGCCTGTTGCTGAGTCTACATAATACAAAACCGAACAAGCCTGAGTTTTTATTGAGAACAGGAGACTGCCAAATAGAAAAGGAACCAGGAATTTCATCTTTTTATAATGGTTTATTTTGAATGGTACAGGTGCGATGCCTTGCCGGCAGCCGCCGGGTCGCCGAAGCGAAAAAGACAGTTTAGAAATAGTACCTGTGGTACTGCCACTGTCCGCGTTTGTTTACGCCTTCCACGTAGACCCTGCCGCGTATCTTTTCCAGTATTTCTGACAGCTCTTCCGGCGTTCGTATGGGTATTTTATTGATGTTCACCACAATAAAGCCCTCTTCCAGACCCATTTGGCGGATAAAGCCGTTTCTCACTTTCACAATGCGCACGCCGTGTTCCAGCTTCAGCATGTCGCGCTCTACTTTTGACACTTTTTCGAAATCAGCGCCTAAGGTTCGCGAACTGTAAATTTCCCGGCGTAGCAGGTCAGTATTTCCTTCCCGGTTGGTGAGTGTTATTTGCGTCGTGCGGATTTTATTGTTGCGTTTATAAGTAACGGTCACCCTTTCGCCCGGTGAACGGTAGCTGAGTAGCTCTTCGAATTCGCTGCGGCTGTCTACCGGATCGGAGTCTATTTTCACGATCACGTCACCTTTTTGCAGGCCCGCCTTTTCGGCGCCACCGTCAGCCTGTGTAAAACCAAGCACTACTCCATTGTAAGAATCCAATTGGAGTTTTTGGGCCATCTCCGAATCGATGTCCAGCACTTCTCCGCCAAAAAAGGCTTTCTGCACCATGCCGTAGTCGATGAGGTCGTCGGTTACTTTGCGCACGATGTCTACCGGTACAGCAAAGCCATACCCTGTGTAGGAGCCTGTGCGGGACAGTATGGCGGTATTGATCCCTACCAGTTCTCCCTGTAAGTTTACCAGGGCGCCGCCGCTGTTGCCAGGGTTAATGGCGGCATCTGTCTGGATAAATGATTCGATGGGAAAAGTACTTTTCACAATATTCAATTCCCGGCCCTTGGCGCTTACAATCCCTGCTGTAACGGTAGAGTTGAGATTAAATGGGTTGCCTACTGCCAGTACCCAATCGCCTACCTGAAGGCTGCGGGAAGTGCCAAGCCGGATGTTTGGCAAGCCGACCGCGTCGATTTTCAGTACGGCGAGGTCTGACGAAGGATCAGTGCCAATGACGTCTGCCGGATAGCTCTTTTTGCCAATGGTGATCTCTATTTCCTCAGCCCGGTCTATCACGTGGTTGTTGGTGATAATGTACCCGTCGTGTGAGTAGATCACCCCCGATCCGGAGCTGATGGTTTGCGATGCCTGGTTGCCAAAGAAGTAGTCCATCCAGGTGGAAGCCGATTGCGACCGGGAAACGGTTTTGATGTATACTACGCTGGGAGTGCTGATCTTCGAGGCGTCTACAAAGTTGATGCTGGTATTGGCCGGGGCAGGTACCTTCATCGCTGCCTCACTGGGAGTCTCTTGCTCCGCGTGGGTAACGAACCGCGGGTGGTTTTCAATAGTGTCTTCTCGGTCGCTGGTCTGTAGCGCCTGTGGCTGAAACCGGTTAAAGATGAACTGGTGGTAAATAAAGGCGCCGAATAAACCAGCTATAAAGCCG
>CAYUJK010000248.1:0-5879 GCA_964444895.1 uncultured Roseivirgaceae bacterium | reverse complement strand
CCATTGATTTTATACTGATATGACTCCAGGAATTTTTGCCAATACTCCTTTGAGCGGGCTATGTTTCCAGTGTAGTAGTGCGCCGCTCCAAAATACACCGGGGCGTCTACCCAGGGAATGTTTCGTACTTTTTGCGCCAGGGAAAGGGCCTCTTCAAACTTCCCCATTTCTACCAGAAGAAATGAGCCAATGGCATAGTAATAGTCGCTATTGGCGGGGTTTACCCTGATGGCCTTTTCGTAGAGGGCGTAGGCTTCGTCCAGGTAGCCCAGGTACAGAAAACACGAGGCCACCTGGATGACGGTATCGGGGTCATTGGAATTCAGCTGTAGCGATCTTCTCAGAAAATGCTCTGCCGTTTCATACGCGCCGTTGTAGAGAAACACCCTTCCCAGTACCAGCGCAGCTACATAATTATGGTCGTCCAGTTCTATGGCTTTTTCGGCCCATTCAAAGGCGCCGTTTTGGCTCACATCCCAACGCTCCCAAAGCTGGCAGCTCCACTCATTGAAATAGGTAAGCGACATGCCCGAGTAGGCCAGCGAATAGTCGGGGTCTATCTCTATAGCCCGCTGAAAGAACTCCCGCGCTTTCAGGTCGCTCTCCAGCGAACCCTTCTTTACCTCTTCTATGCCGTACAGCCAACACTCGTAGGCTTTCAAATTCACGCGAGGCTTCTTCCGTACGCGCGACAGCAGGTCGGCATTCAACTGCTGCTGCAGCGAAGCCACCACTTCTCTCAGCAGCTCATCCTGCAGGTCCATCAGATCGTGGGGTTTCCCTTCAAACCGATTGGCCCACACCAGGTGGTGGGTATGGCTGTCGTAGAGCTGCGCGTTCACACGCACGGCATCTTTGTCGTTTCTGAACGATCCCTGTATAAAATAATCGGTGCTAAGCCTGGAGAATTGCTCGTCCTCGGTTCCGGCGCCTGCCTGGAGGTCTTTAATGGACTGGTAAGCTATGATCTGGAACTGTCGAAAGCGCGAAAGCTCTGTGATAAGATCGATGCAAAACGACTTGCAGAATATGTCGAACCCTTCCTGGTTTGAAAGGTTTTCAAACGGGAACACTGCCAATACGACGGATGTGACAGTCTGGGATTCGGTTTTAACAGGAGAAAGCTGCATGACGTACCTGGCAAAGGTGGCAAACGAATTACTTCAAAGGGATGTTACCTACGAAAGTCAATACGTCGCAAATTTAGCATTAGTTTTGATAATCTATGCAAAATCAGCGGGTTATGTTTGCCACACTCCCATTTTCTACAGTAGTGCAACTGCATCAGGCCGGTATCGAACGGGCGCGAGGAAGCCAGCTGCAGTTGCTGTTTTTTCTCTCCGAAAAACCGCCAAAACGGG
Organism: uncultured Roseivirgaceae bacterium; assembly: GCA_964444895.1. Taxonomy (GTDB): domain Bacteria; phylum Bacteroidota; class Bacteroidia; order Cytophagales; family Cyclobacteriaceae; genus CAJXNP01. The sequence goes on along the minus strand of CAYUJK010000248.1, from coordinate 4,518 downwards.
ATTTTTTCTCAGCTACCCGGCTTCCTGAAATGCAATATACCCCAGTTCAAATACCGGTTTTTGCCGCCCTCTACCCAGTGAGTCAGCCCCAATTGCATGCGGTTCAGGTATCCTTCGTCGCACACTTTCAGCAGCTCTTCTTTGCGGTTCATGAGTTCCTCTCTCACCCTGCGGTAGTGGTTGATGAGCTGCTCCGGCATTTCTTCTATTTCTACTACCTCCAGGCCTACAGCCTCTGCATATTCTCTGTACATCTTTACAGAACCCATTTCCTTCAGGTGGATGCGCTGCAATATCGGGTCCAGCACACCTTCGGGGCAAACGTCGTCTTGCATAGGGTCTGTAAAAATAAACTGTCCGCCCGGCTTCAGCACGCGGTTCACCTCCCTGAATACCTGCTCCTTGTTGCCGCTGTGCAAGATGGCATCCTGGCACCACACCACATCAAACTGCGCGTCGGGGTAGGGAATTTCCTCGAAGTTGCCCTGCTGTACATCGATGAGATGGCTGAGCACGGCCTCTTTGTTCTTTTCCTCGTTGCGCTCGTTCTCTTTCTCACTGAGATTGAGGCATGCAACATGACAGCCCCACTTCGCAGCCAAAAACCGGGCAGCGCCACCATAGCCCGCCCCGATATCGAGGATTTTGGCAGAGGCGTCTAAGGTCAGCTTCGACGCCAGCTTCTGCACCGTACGGCGACTGGCCTTAAAGATATCTTCGCCGGGCTGCGTGTAGATACCCACATGGATATCTTCACCTCCCCACACATTATAGTAAAATTCATCCGCATCCTGACTGTCGTAGTAGGTTTTGGTAGTGTCTACTAAGTTACCTGAAGTCATTTTTCCTCCTCGTTTTGTTGAACATATTTCTTTTCTGCAATGTGTACGTAGAAGTCCGGGTTGGTCGTCTTGTCGGTTTCCTGGAAATCGGCATAGGTAGTGATGGTTTGAAAGCCTACCTCCGTCAAAAGCTTTTTCATATAGTTGATCCGCAGCGGAAACATATTGAGGTGATACACCGATTTATCGGGAAATTCATACCGGAAACGGGCCAATCCCTGGTCTACGTATTCAGGCTCGGCTTTCACCTGGTGTCCGGCATAATAGTAAGTGTGACTGTTATCAAACTTGTCGGTGTCCAGGATCGAGTCATAGTTTCGGTGATCGATGATCAGTATGCCATCGTGCTTGAGCGCCGAGTAGTACTCTGCCAGCGACTTACGGCGATCGTTTTCTGAGAAAAGGTGTGTAAATGAGTTGCCCAGGCAAATAATCGCGTCGAATTTTCCGTGCACGTCCCTGTTCAGCCATCGCCAGTCGGCATGAATGGTTTTCAGGATTTTGCCGCGCCTGCGAGCGTTTTCGAACGCCTTAGCCAGCATTACCGGGCTGCCGTCCGCACTCCACACATCAAATCCATTTTTGAGCAGCTTCACCGAATGATACCCCGTGCCGGTAGCCACATCCAGTATCTTGTATTTTTTTCTACGCTTCAATTCATCAATAAAGAAGTTTCCTTCTCCACGTCCCCGCGCATCCCAGTCAATGAGCTGATCCCACTTCTCTACAAAATTATGTACATACTCCTCTACATACTTGTCGGTTTCTCTCACTTCGTCAGGATTGGTACCGTAGTCTTGTTCCTTTTTGTAATCATTTATTAATTCACTCATAGCTCTATAGATTTATTTTTTTTGTTTTCAATTCCATTTTCAAACCCTTGTACAGGCAAAAACACATCACCAGTACGATGGCGGCAAACGGAAGGCCGGCGGTAATGGAAGCTGTTTGAAGGGCTTTCAAGCCTCCCCCCAATAGGAGAGCACAGGCTACTACGCCTTCGGTAACCGCCCAGAATATTTTTTGACCTACAGGTGGGTTCAGCTTTCCGCCGGAGGTAAGGGTGTCAATCACCAGTGATCCCGAATCGGAAGAGGTGACAAAAAAGCCAATCACTAATATTACTGCCAAGGTACCCGATATAAAGGAATACGGGAAGTTTTCCAGCAGGACGAATAAAGCCGTAGAAACATTTTCTCCCACGGCACTCACCAAATCAGCCGCCTCGTTGATTTGAAGGTGTAATGCCGCCCCCCCAAATGCAGATATCCATAAAAAGGTGAGCAGCGAGGGCACCAGCAGCACGCTCCATACAAATTCTTTCACCGTGCGGCCTTTCGATATCCGGGCGATAAACATGCCCACAAACGGCGACCAGGCTATCCACCAGGCCCAATAAAAGACCGTCCAGTCATTTTGCCAGTTCGTTTGCCGGTACACACCCGTCCAAAGTGAGGTGTAAGGTAATTTTTGAATATAATTGCCCGTATTCTGCAGGAATGAATCGATCATAAAGACGGTGGGACCTATGGCAATCATTGTCGCGAGAAATACAGCACCAATAACGATGTTCAGCTCGCTCAACCGTTTGATGCCCTTTTTGATCCCGAGCACTACTGATACGGTGGCAACAGCTGTGATACAGGCAATGATGATAATTTGAATAGCAATGCTTTCCCCCGTATTTATGAGGAAATCCAGTCCTGAATTTACCTGCTGGGCGCCAAGCCCCAGCGACGTAGCTAAGCCGAAGAGGGTGGCCATAACCGCCAGAATGTCAATGACGTTGCCCAATGGGCCGTACACCCTTTCGCCCAGGAGTGGGTAAAAGGCTGAACTAATGGTAAGAGGCAGCTTGCGATTGAATGTAAAAAAAGCCAGCGTAAGGCCCACTACCACATATATCCCCCAAGCGTGGAGCCCCCAATGAAGAAATGAAAGGTTCATCGCCTGATTTGCCGATGCGATGGTATAGCCCTCGCCCACCGGCGGATTGCTGTAATGCGAAATGGGCTCTGCCACACTCCAGAAAAGGAGACCTATGCCCATACCCGCACTAAAAAGCATGGCAAACCAGCCCAGCCGCGAATACTCCGGCCTGGCATGTTCGCCGCCTATTCGCACATTCCGAAACCGGCCCACAGCGAGATAAATACAAAACAAAAGCAGCAGATTGGTGACCAAAATAAAAAACCAGCCCGCATTGGTAGCGATACCGTTCTGAAGATCGTTGAAAAAAATATCCATTTGCTTGTGGTTGAGCACAGTAATCACCACAAACAGGCCAACGATAGAAACCGATGGCCAGAAAACAGCATGACGAATGCTGTCTGTTTTAATGATGCGCTTAAGGCGGTTCATTTATTATTATTTTACCATTATCCCCTTATCCGAATCCTTTGCAAAGTGGGCAAGAAGCCACCGGGGAGAAAAAAGAAAGAGCATTAAGCTCGTAACGCTGGCGGCCCGAATGGGACTTATACCAGCACAAAAGACATAAAATATTATCTGCAAGGTTACGGAACCCTGACAAGAGATGCAAATTAAGCCGGGCTTTTCGGGCCATTTGCCCTACTCCCTTCCCGACAATTGCAAAGAAAACGTACCTTTGGCTTTCGTAATTTTGCTTAATACTACATGCCATGCAAAACGACATCCCCTTAGCGGAAAGAGTGCGCCCCCATACCCTTGATGACCTCATTGGCCAGGATCACATAGTAGGCCGGGGCAGCCTGATCCGCAAGTCGATCGAAGCGGGCAAAATCCCCTCCATGATCCTGTGGGGCCCTCCCGGCGTGGGCAAAACCACCCTGGCAAATATCATCGCCAACCAGGTAAAGCGGCCTTTTCATGTGCTGAGCGCCATCAGCGCCGGAGTGAAAGACGTGCGCGAAGTAATTGACAAAGCGCGCCGCACCGGTCATGTGGTTCTGTTTATAGATGAAATCCACCGCTTCAACAAGGCTCAGCAAGACGCCCTGCTCGGGGCAGTGGAAAAAGGGACGATCACCCTTATCGGCGCCACCACCGAAAACCCCTCTTTCGAGGTAAACTCTGCCCTGCTCTCGCGCTGCCAGGTATATGTATTGAAAGCGCTTTCGAAAGACGACCTCCTGAAGATCATCGACAAGGCCATCCAAAAAGATCATGCCCTGAAAACCAAAAAGATAAAAATAGTGGAAGAGGAGGCCTTGCTGCAGCTTTCGGGCGGCGATGCACGAAAAATCCTCACCCTGTTTGACCTGATCGTAGAATCGCAGAGCGGCAACAAGGAAATCGTCATTGACAACAATACCGTAATAGAAATCGCCCAGCAGAAAGTGGCTGTGTACGACAAGAGCGGCGAGCAGCACTACGACATCATATCTGCCTTTATCAAATCGATACGGGGCAGCGACCCCAACGCGGCGGTTTATTGGCTGGCGCGGATGATTGAGGGCGGTGAAGACGTGAAGTTCATCGCCCGGCGAATGGTGATCCTCGCTTCGGAAGACATCGGCAACGCCAACCCCACGGCGCTGGTGATCGCTACCAATACTTTCCAGGCCGTGAATCTAATCGGCTACCCGGAGTCCCGGATCATTCTTTCCCAGTGTGCGGTATACCTGGCCTGCTCGCCCAAGAGCAACGCCAGCTATGCCGCCATCAACGACGCCCTGCAAAAGGTGAAAGAAAC
>CAYUJK010000247.1:0-5899 GCA_964444895.1 uncultured Roseivirgaceae bacterium | reverse complement strand
TTGAAAGGGTAGGCTGAAAGCACAAAAAACTTTTGTCCACGCAGTTCCTGGAGCGGCACGATATATCCTTTCAATTGAATCGTTTTTCCGTTATAGCTTTTTACTTTGGCGCCAAACTCAGGGTATTCCATCTCGTACTTGCCTGTTTCGTCGGGCCGGGTTTTTATTTCCACATCCTTGAGCACGTTCCAGTAATTGGATTCCTGGGCATAGGCAGTACCTCCAACAAAACATATCCATGCAAAAAAAAGAATCTTCATTATTCAACCTCCAACGGGGTATGTGAGAAAATTGTTGGTACTTTTCTATCGCTATGTCTGAACCGATATAATAAACCAACTGCGGTCACAATACTCGAGTCCCTTGTCAACCGAAACCCAAGATAGTAGAAAGATTCAACTTTCACTCAGCAGTAAACGACTCGCTTGTCCATCCGACAAAGGCTATTGCCGTCAGTTTAAGCATTAAGCATCTGTTTGCGATTTTGAGGTCAAATAAAACAATATTTTTAGCGGACATCTCCCCTGACTGCCGTCAGGCAGGCTTAATCCCTTTCCGAAACAAGCCCGGAACAGGCTTTCAAAGAGGGAGTATCGGAGTTTTATTTGACCTCAAAATTCCCCAATACCCACTAAACTGACGGCTATGGTCCGATAAAGGTGGGCTAGATGGTAGCCAGATTTAGCAACATTTTGAATTAAATTCTATTCCTAAAGATCGCCGTTCCGAAGTGCATCAGTTATTCACCGCTTTCATCCTCTATTGAAACTCCTAAAAAATCAGAAACCGGCCTAAGCTTCTTTAGGAGCTTTTCTTTGTCACTATTTTCATAAATGGCCAATGCTTCATCGCTTGAAATCAGGAAACTCTTATACACATGATTGGTCATAGTAGCCCTCCTTCCACCATGCGAGTTCATGGTTTGTGACTCTTTTATCCTTTTAATTACTATTCTATCCAAACTCCCCAAGACCCTATTGCTTCCCTTTTTCCAACCGAGTACTTGGACATATTCATTGATGTAGTTTTTGGGCAAAGTAATTTCCAAGCCTTTTCTCGTGGTTAATAAGATAATGCTTATCAGAACGGCCCCTATGCCAACACCGTACTCTTCTTTATAAAACAGCCATAAAGCTACTCCAACTAACACATATCCAAATAATACAAACTGACTGTAAAAATACCGCCCTGTACTAAGATCAATTTTCTTATCCATAGTTGTTTAATGGCTTATCATTTAGCCCATATTCAAAGGCAAACGGTTTGCAGCGTCAAAGGTCCCAAGCGGCATAACAGCTCAATCCGTCAGACGCCGGCTGTCTCGCGGATTTATTAAAATGCATTTGCTCTGGGACTAATATACCTACGCCACTGATTTCTTATACATAGTAAAGAAAAAGAATGGGAGAAATCCAAATGCAAACACAAAGGCTCCCAGCATCAGAAGTACGTCAGCGCCCTGCAAATGCATCAGCTTGAATAGCCCCGACAATCCCGTAATAATTGCCGCCGCTACTCCTAAAACAATCTTCATTTTCTCAGAAATTGCTTTCGAGATGGCCACTTTGTATCTATCTAATGCCAATAGAGGAATAAAAACCAAAAATAGCGTTAGAAAGCCAACGATAAATAATTCGCCACCATAAGGCATGTTCAATACCTTAAAAGTGACCCCTGCAGTTAGGGATATCGAGCCAATAAATCCGGTGGAATACAATAGCTTTTTCATAATCAAGATTCGTTTTGAGTTTAATAAAAAGACGGTTTTGTTTTCGATGTCAATCAAGCCGTTTGGTGCTAAGTCCGATATTGCCTGATTCAGCAATTGTTGAAATGATTTCCCTGGTTGCATTTCACTTTCTACTACACAGCACAAATGGTCAACAAGATCATCGCGAAGAGATCGGATTTTTAGACCCTGTGAGTCCACCCATTTTTCGATTGTATTTTCTTGCTCAGGAGTTAATTTCATCTGTTTAAATTTAAGACAGAAGACGGAAGTCCGAAGAGAGAGGAGGATTAATCATTGCTCTACGTGACGCTTACCTCAGCTCGGTTTCATGCCATGTTGAATTGAGGAAAAACAATCTTATTCATCGTGGCAATAAAGTCCTTTAGTTCTTCCAGGTACTGCACCTTTTTTTCCTGGCCTTTAGATGTCAGGGTATAGTACTTTCGTATCCTTTTTCCTATATGCTCTTCTTCGTAAGTAAGCAACTCATCTTTAGTTAATTTCTGTAGTGTAGGATAGAGTGAGCCATCTTTGAGTAATATCTTCCCATCAGACAGCTCTTTCACTTTTTGAAAGATTTCATAACCATACATCTTTCCATTCTCTGCTATTAAATTCAGGATAATCGCTGAGAGAGTTCCCTTTAGTAGTTCTTTTGAATACATAGCACAAATATATATAATAATATTATATATCTTATTACGATGTATTGAGTTTTTATGATTTCCTCTCCAATTATTGAAGTTAGCTTGGATTAAAAGGCATTGCTTTTATGAATCACAAAACGGGCTCATTGAAACTCTGTAGAGATGTTTCCTTCGTACCAATGACGTAATGCGCACTTCGTGAATCCGAAGGATTCCAATGTTTATAGCTTGGGGCAATTGGATGAATTCGACCCCGTCGGGGTCGTACCCTCAATCCTCAATGTGTATCTATAAACATTCCACGCTCTCGGCGTGGCGACCAGACAATCGGCTACGTCATCAAAAATCATCCGATTCGGAGAATTGTTACAACTCAGCATGACAAAACGGAGATTACTGGTGTAATCATTTTTTGATGGAATGAGTGAGATGCTATTCTCACCAAAGACTTCTTTTATTAAACTGACGAACCTGCCTGAGGAGGTACTAAGATATTGTTATTGACCCGTAGCAGTTCTTGCTACAAATTATACTTTCCACTTGATATTGCAGCCAATACTGGGGACCTGCTCAATGCTCACGGGCTTTCCGGTGACAATATCATCCAACGCCGCTCTCAAGTCACGACCAGTTACGGGCTTATCATTTTTCGGACGGGCGTCGTCAAATTGCCCGCGGTAGGCGCATTTCAGGTCTTTGTCAAACACAAAAAAATCAGGCGTACAGGCCGCGTCGTAGGCCTTTGCCACTTCCTGGGTTTCGTCATAGAGATACGGAAAGGAATATCCCTCCTCCTCGGCTGTCTTTTGCATGAGTTGCGGTGAGTCTTCGGGATAATTCTCCACGTCATTGGAACTGATGGCTACAAAGGAAACGCCTTTGCTGCTGTACTCTCCGGCTACTTTTACCAGCTGCCTGTTAATGTGCTTCACGTAGGGACAGTGATTGCATATAAACATCACCACTGTAGCCCTTTCGCCTTTTAACTCGGAAAGACTTTTCATTTTTCCCGATACGGTATCGATGAGGTTAAAATCGGGCGCCTGCGTTCCCAGGGGCATCATGGTAGAAGGAGTAGCTGCCATAGTTTTTTTTTGTAAAGTTAATGAAAATCGAAAGATACATCGGATAAGCGACAGCCAGGAATGAGCCATTTGTGCCCTTCGTGGCAGTGCAAAAATACAAATATTTGAAAACCAACTGTTTAACAAAAAAAGCAACCCGTTTCCAGGCTGCTTTTCCATACTATATAAATCCAATTAGACTATTTCAGATCAAACCGGTCGAGGTTCATCACTTTATTCCATGCGTCTACGAAGTCATTCACAAATTTCTCTTTGGAATCTCTGCAAGCATACACTTCGGCCAGGGCGCGGAGTTCGGCATTAGAGCCGAAGATGAGGTCAGCGCGGGTAGCCGTCCATTTCACGGCGCCGGTTTTCCTGTCACGGCCTTCGAATAGTTCATTATCATCCGATACCGGCCTCCACTCGGTACCCATGTCCAAAAGATTTTCGAAGAAATCATTTGTGAGCGACTCGGGGTGCTTAGTGAAAACTCCGTGCTTCGACCCGTCAAAGTTGGTGTTCAACACACGCATTCCACCTACCAATACCGTAAGTTCCGGCGCTGTGAGGGTAAGCAACTGGGCCTTATCCACCAGGAGGTCTTCCGTAGAGATGGGGAACTTCGTTTTGCGATAGTTGCGGAAGCCATCAGCTGCCGGCTCCAGGTAAGTAAACGAGTCCACATCAGTTTGTTCCAGGGAAGCATCCATTCGGCCAGGCGCAAAAGGCACCTTCACCTCATAGCCGGCATTTTTGGCTGCCTTTTCCACTGCCGCACAACCCGCCAATACAATTAAATCTGCCAGCGACACCTTCTTGCCGCCTGACTGTGCTTTGTTAAAATCTGCCTGTATGCCCTCCAGCGTTTTCAATACCTTCGCCAACTGTGCCGGATTGTTTACCTCCCAGTCTTTCTGTGGCGCCAGGCGAATGCGGGCTCCATTGGCGCCGCCGCGCTTGTCAGATCCACGGAATGTGGAAGCTGAAGCCCATGCAGTAGATACCAGCACGGACACTGAAAGTCCCGAATCCAGCACCTTCTTCTTCAGCGAGGCAATATCTGCTTCGTCAATCAACTTGTGATCTACTGCCGGGATCGGGTCTTGCCAGATCAGTTCTTCCTGGGGCACTTCGGGGCCCAGGTATAGCTCGCGCGGCCCCATATCGCGGTGGGTAAGCTTGAACCACGCCCTTGCAAAGGCATCGGCAAACTCATCGGGGTTTTCTAAAAACCGTCGGGAGATTTTTTCATATTCCGGGTCAAACCGCAAGGAAAGGTCCGTAGTGAGCATGGTAGGCAGGTGCTTTTTGCCGGGATCGAATGCATCGGGGATAACGGCTTCGGCATTTTTTGCCACCCATTGCTTGGCGCCCGCAGGACTCTTGGTAAGCTCCCACTCGTATTTGAAAAGGTTTTCGAAGAAGTAGTTGCTCCACTTGGTGGGCGTCTGCGTCCAGGTAACTTCGGGTCCACCTGTGATGGCGTCTGCGCCGGCGCCTGAACCATAGGTGTTTTTCCAGCCGAATCCCTGCGCTTCTATGGGAGCTGCTTCGGGCTCCGGACCTACATATTTGCCAGGGTCTGCTGCGCCGTGCGTTTTTCCAAAGGTGTGTCCTCCGGCAATCAGGGCTACGGTTTCTTCGTCATTCATCGCCATCCGCCCAAAGGTCTCGCGGATGTCGCGGGCTGCAGAAACAGGGTCTCCATTTCCATTCGGTCCTTCGGGATGCACATAGATAAGCCCCATCACCACGGCGGCAAGGGGATCCTCCAGGTCGCGCTCGCCTGAGTACCGCTTGTCTTCCAGCCATTCTGTTTCCGAACCCCAGTACACATCTTCTTCCGGCTCCCACACGTCTGCACGACCACCTGCAAAACCGAAAGTCTTGAATCCCATGGATTCAAGGGCTACGTTACCCGCCAGGATCATCAGGTCGGCCCAAGAAATTTTTCGTCCGTATTTTTGCTTGATAGGCCACAGCAGCCTGCGTGCCTTATCGAGGTTGGCGTTGTCGGGCCAGCTGTTGAGTGGCGCAAAGCGCTGCTGACCTGTGCCGGCGCCACCACGACCGTCTCCTATGCGGTAAGTACCGGCACTATGCCAGGCCATGCGGATAAACAATCCGCCGTAGTGACCAAAGTCAGCCGGCCACCAATCTTGCGAATCCGTCATGAGCTTGTGCAGGTCATCCTTCACTGCCTTGAGGTCCAGGCTCTTAAACTCCTCGGCGTAGTTAAAACGCTCTCCCATGGGATTGGAGAGGGATGAATGCTGCCGCAGGATATTCAGATTCAATCGATTTGGCCACCAGTCGCGGTTTCCTGTACCGCCGCCAGCTACTTGTTTCATAGCTCCGCTGGAAAAGGGGCACTTCGCTGTGCTGTCGTTGGTATCGAATGCCGTTTTGTTTGAGGATGAGTTTTGTTCCATATTATATTGATTTAAGAATGT
>CAYUJK010000246.1:0-5927 GCA_964444895.1 uncultured Roseivirgaceae bacterium | reverse complement strand
ACCAGAATCTGCTGGTTACGGGTTAAAACCTGGTTTATTTTCCCAAATTTATTGATATCAGGTTCGCTTCTAAAGTTCTTCAAAAGCGGTGAAATAGGCTTCCCTGACTGAATTAACTTGGTAAATTTATTTAAAGAGCTGACCTGAGGCCCAAGATCCAAATAGTGTAGAAATGCATCTTTCTCGTATCCTAAATCAATGAAAGCTGCATTAAGGCCAGGAACAACTTTTTTTACCGAACCTAAATAAATATCACCAACCTTGAATTTGTTGGCGTTTTCTTCGTGATGAAACTCTATTAGGCTCTTATCTCTTAAAAGGGCTATACGACAACCATGCTGAGTTGAATTAATGATTAATTCTTTACTCAAAGCTTAGTCTTTAAATGATTGATAAATCTACCCTTACTAAATAATGTGTTCAGAAAAGATAAGAAGAAGTACTACTTCTTCTTATGTCTGTTTTTTCTTAACCGCTTTTTCCTTTTGTGAGTAGCGATCTTATGTCTTTTTCTTTTTTTACCGCAAGGCATAATACTATAATATTTTTGTCTTAAAACTTATTTAATAGATTCTAAATATTGTCTGGCTGTTGACTTCAGTGCTTCATCAGCGTTGGAGCTCAACAAGCTTTCAAATTCTTCCTTTGCTTTCTCTTCCTGGGCTGTTTCCAGGTAACAATACCCCAGGTAAAGCCTGGCGCTATAGTTACCGGGATAGTTCTCTTTCACCATTTCAAACCGCTCGATCGCCTTATCGAGCTGCCCGGATGTTATAGAGAGCAGACCAAGATTGTACAGGGTTTTCTCGTGTACCGGATTCTCTTCAAGTATCTCTCTCAGCATGGCAATACCCTGCATAGGGCTGGAGCTCGAAACGTACGTGAGCGCCATATTTGCTTTAGCATTTAAGTTACCCGGATTTGCTGTCAGCACCCTTTGGTAGTAACTTCTTGCCTGCTCACCAAGTTCATTTTGCCTTTCTTTTGAAACAGCGAAGTTGAAAGCCTCAAAAAAAGCATCCCCTGCTTTCTCCAAAACACCCTCATCGTCCGTGTAGTCACCGGCAACGCGAGCCATCAAAAATGCCGCGCTATCGAAGAAAAACAGCTTCTGGTAAGCGTCTGCCAAAGAATCTGCAAATATAAGTCTTTTTTCTTTACTATCGCTATTTGCAAAAGAATCCTTTAGCTGGTTCAGGTGCTGCCAGGAACTATCGGGTATCGAGGCTGGATCCCCCATGTGCGGGTCGTCTTGCTGCAGCTTTTCGCTTATGGCTATTTCCTCCTGGTCTTTGCTTTCAATGACGATGCGCGGCAAATGATAAATAGCTGCTATGATGCCCGCAGCCGCTAAGAATAAAATTATTCTCGTTTTCGTCATGTAGAATGCAGATCAGGGAAGTGAAATAAGAATTATTTGTTGGCCTTTTTTACCTTGTCGCTTTTCTTGATTTTATCAATAAAGACCTTCGAGGGCTTAAAGCTGGGCACATAGTGCTCTTCAATAACAATAGCTGTGTTTTTGGAGATGTTTCTGGCCACTTTTTTTGCTCTCTTTTTATTGATAAAGCTCCCAAAACCACGCACATATATGTTTTCGCCATGCGCCATGGAGTTCTTTACCACACTAAAAAAAGCTTCTACCGTTTCCTGAACATCCGCTTTGTCAATACCTGTTTGGTCTGAGATTTGGCTTATTACCTCTGCTTTAGTCACGTTTATGAATTTTTATGATAATACTCTTTGTGTCATTGATTTTAGTGGTGCAAATTTATACGCTCATCTGAAATAATGAAATACTTATTTAAAATAGATTTATAAAATATTGGAATACAGCGATTTCTCTTTAAAAATGAAACTATGGTACCAGGGCGCCAGAAGAGATCTCCCCTGGCGAGGCTCAACAGATCCCTATAAAATATGGCTTTCTGAGATCATACTGCAGCAAACCCGCGTGAACCAGGGAATGCCCTACTACCTGCGGTTTATCGAAGCCTTTCCTTCTGTGGAATTTCTGGCAAATGCTCCCGAAGATGCCGTTCTGCGCTTGTGGCAAGGCCTGGGCTACTATTCGCGCGCCAAAAACCTGCACAACTGTGCCAAGGTAGTAGTAGAAAAGTATGGATCGAGATTTCCTTCTGACCACGAGGAACTGTTGAAACTACCGGGAGTAGGCCCCTACACCGCCGCCGCCATTGCCTCCATTGCCTTCGGTATTCCGCAACCGGTGGTAGACGGGAACGTGCTGCGGGTAATGAGTCGCTACCTGGGGCTCGAAGACAACATTGCTGATGCCGCCACAGCGCGTAAAATCAGGGCCCTGCTGCTGGACTTCATCGACCATAGCGACCCAGGCTTGTTCAACCAGGCGCTGATGGAGCTCGGAGCCATGGTGTGTACGCCCCGAAAGCCAGAATGCCATTTATGCCCCCTGGCAGAATCGTGCTATGCCCTAGCTCACAAAAAGCAGGACATACTGCCCGTTAAACAAAAAAAAACCAAAAGACGCGAACGTCATTTTTACTACTGGGTGCTCGTGCACGAGGGCCGGATAGCGATGAGAAAGCGCGGTACTGATAATATCTGGAAAGGCCTGTACGAATTCTACCTGGTGGAACGCCCGGCCTCCGTAGCACCCGAGCAGGCCAAAGACGACTTTATCCAAAACCTTCTTCCTGGCAAAACCGGCTACGAGATCCATACCGAAAAAAAACATGTGTTGAGCCACCAGGACATCTTTTCGCACTACCTGGTTGTGAATGTAAACGCTGATCAAAAAAGCCGCATCGCCTCGGAAACAGAATGCTCATTTTATTCTTCCGAAGAAACCAGAGAGCTACCCAAGCCCATTTTGATCGACAAGTTTTTGTGCCAAAAATTTATTTAGTAGTTTTATGGCTTGTCCATGCCCTTTATGGAAATTCATTCGTATTTTTGTATTTAAAACCAATTTTAAGAAATGGCAGGAATTAACAAAGTAATACTCATTGGCAACCTGGGCGCCGACCCCGAAATCAGACATCTCCCCAGTGGCGCAGCAGTGGCAAACTTTAGCCTGGCTACCTCGGAGTCTTACACCAACAAAAATGGCGAGCGGGTAACGCAGACCGAATGGCACAGAATTGAGCTTTGGGAAGGCTTGGCCAAGATAGCAGAACAATACCTCAAAAAAGGTCAACCTGTATACATAGAAGGAAAGATCAAGTACGAAAACTGGCAAGACCAGGAAGGCAACAACAGAACCACTACCAAAATCAGGGGTACCAATATGCAGCTTTTAGGAGGCCGTGGCGATGACTCTCAGGGCAGCAGCTACAGCGCTCCCCAACAGCAGTCTCAACCTCAGGCAAAGAGCAGTCCTCAGCCGGTCGGCAACGGGGTGAACCCGAACGTTCAAGCCGGGGAAGATGAAATTGACGATCTTCCTTTTTAAACATGTTCAACTAAATCCTGTTGATTGGAAACCAGTATCGACGATCCCTTTCCCGCCATTCTGGGCTTTGCGTCATCCGCTAATGAAACAAGTATGGTGTTTTTCATAAGCACCGCTGCCGTTTTGGTAGTGTTGCTTTTTTTATCGGCGATGGTCAGCGGATCCGAAGTAGCTTTCTTTTCGCTAACAGGCAAAAAGCTCTTGAGTCTTAAGGAGGGAAGCCGCCCTGAACAGCGGATATTCTTGCTTGTATCAAAGCCAAAAAGGCTGCTGGCAACCATCCTCATCCTCAATAATTTTATCAATGTAGCCATTGTTACGCTATCTACTTTTGTCATGTGGGAGGTTTTCGGCAAGGACGAGTCCGTTGGGAAAGTCGTAGCTGTCGTTACATTTACCATCACCTTCTTCATTGTGTTTTTTGGGGAGGTGGTTCCCAAGATTTACGCTAACCAAAAGAGTGTAGGCTTCGCCCGGTTTACTCTCCCCATCATATCCTCAGCCTTTTGGTTTCTCAAGCCCCTGGCCTTTGTGCTCACAGCCCTCACCAGCGTGGTAGAACGACGCGTAAAGGCCGAAGGGTATCAGATAAGCATAGAAGACTTGAACCAGGCGCTGGAAATCACTGTGCCACAAGATACCCCCAAAGAGGAAAAGGACATTCTGAGGGGTATCGTAAATTTCGGCCAGCTTACCGTAAAACAAGTGATGCGCTCCCGCATAGACATTACAGCGTTTGACATTGAGATGGACTTTCACGAACTAATGGACAAGATCAATAAGTTCGGCTATTCGCGGATACCCGTATACAGCGAAACAATCGACAACATTGAGGGCATCCTGTACAACAAAGATTTGCTTCCTCACCTGGACAAAGATGAAGACTTCGAATGGCAAAAGCTGCTGCGAACTGGCTATTTTGTGCCGGAGACCAAAAACATTGACACGCTGCTCCGCGACTTCCAGGAAAGACGGGTACACATGGCCATAGTGGTGGATGAATACGGCGGCACATCGGGCCTCATCACCATGGAAGATATCATCGAAGAGATTGTCGGCGAGATCAACGACGAATTTGACGACGATGAGATCATCTACAATAAGCTGAATGATAATACGTACATCTTTGAAGGGAAAACTTCGCTCAATGATTTTTGCAAAATTGCAGGTGTAGAGGCTTCACTTTTCGAACCGGTAAAGGGCGAAAGCGAATCCCTGGGCGGGTTGCTATTAGAAATCAACAAAAAACTTCCGCGCACCGGCGAACAGATCAAGTACGAAAACTTTGTGTTTACCGTGGTGGCCGTGGACCAGAAAAGAATCAAGCGAATACGAGTATTAATCAAAAATCAATAGATGTGCGCCTGTTAGTCTCTTTTTTTATTGTGTTTGCCGTCTTTCTCGCTTTCTCATGCGAAAAAAGCTACATCCCCAAACCCAAAGGATACAACCGGATAGAATTACCTCTGGCAGAATATCAGGCACTGCCCGATAGCTTTCCCTTCGCATTCGAATACTCCAAATATGCCAGGATATTACCCGATTCATCCTGGATATCGGAACGCTACTGGATCGATATCCACTACCCTGACCTGGGATCAAGCATTGCCCTCTCTTACAAAAAAATCAACAACAGCGAAGACAGTCTGCGCCAGTTTCTCAACACGGCCTACCGCCTTACATCGAAACATCAAATCAAAGCATACGCCATCGACGAATACATCTTCAATACCGAAAAGGGAAAAACTGCCGTACTTGCGAACCTGAGCGGAGAAGTCCCCAGCCAATACCAGTTTTTTTCTACCGACTCCGTAGCCCATTTTCTCCGGGGCGCTCTGTACTTCAACACCGCAACAAAAAACGACTCGCTGGCGCCGGTGATCGACTTTGTGAAGGAAGACATCATGCATCTACTCAATACGCTGGAGTGGCATGACGAGCGCAACACAAGCAATTAGGTTTACATGAGCAGCTTTTTCGATACCCCAATAGAATACCTGAAGGGCGTCGGGCCTCAAAAAGCTGAGCTGCTGCAAAAAGAACTTACTATTTTTACTTTCGGCGACCTCCTCCAGCACTACCCCTTCCGCTATGAAGACCGCACACGGTTCTATGCCATCAATGAAATTCATCCCGACCAGGCCTACGTGCAGGTAAAAGGCGTGCTGCGCCATGTGGAATTCACCGGTGCGGGGCGCGGCAAGCGACTGGTAGGCTTCCTTAGCGACAATACGGGAGAACTGGAACTCGTGTGGTTTCAGGGCATACAATGGATCACCAAAAAGCTGAAAACCGGGGTAGAGTACGTGGTGTTCGGCAAGCCCTCGCTCTTCAACCGGAGGCTGAATATCGTACACCCCGAAATGGAAGTGCTCACGCAGACAAACGAGGCCGCCGGCTACCTGCAGCCCGTATATTCGACTACCGAAAAACTAAAAGCCAGGTTCCTGGATAGCCGCGCGATTTTTAAACTTCAGCAAGTGTTGCTGCAATC
>CAYUJK010000245.1:2563-5931 GCA_964444895.1 uncultured Roseivirgaceae bacterium | reverse complement strand
CAATATCTTCCACTTTCATGGGCACATTATGCTTCTTGGAATGCAACTCCACTAATTCATCGTAGTAGGCATTGCCCTGCGTATTCACATCGGTAGTTCTATGACAATCGATACACCATCCCATCGTAAGATTGGTATGCTGTTTCACTACCTCCATTTCTTCTATTGGTCCGTGGCACGTTTGGCATTCCACGCCACCTACTTCCACGTGTTGAGCGTGATTAAAATAGGCCAGATCGGGTAGGTTGTGCACCCGCACCCACTCTATGGGTTGATTATTCTCCACAGCATCGTGAATCTTCTTGATCTCGGGAGAAAGCTCGTCTGTTCCGGGTATTTTAGTAATGGTACTGTGGCAATTCATACAAATATTTGGCGAAGGAATGTTCGTCGATTTGCTGATCCTCACACCGGTGTGGCAATAGTTACAGTCTATCTCATACTGCCCGGCGTGAAGTTTATGAGAAAATGCAATGGGCTGAGTTGGCGCATATCCTTTTTGCACGCCAATGCTGAAAAGGCCATCAATTACGGATTTCAATACGATGGCAGTGAAAATAAATGTGACGATCCAGATAAAGCCCGGACTCTTCACAAATTTTGAAAAGTCAAACTTCTGGTCAACGATTTCCTGGTCAGCTTCGTCAAGATTTCCTTTCTGACGGATATACTTGGAAACCACCGAGATAAGGATAGCAAGTACTACCAGAATCAAAATAAGCACTACCACAAGTGCTATTAAAATGGCGTTGACATAACCACTCACGGCTGAATCACCAACCGCCTGCTGGCCACCAGCGGCAGAAGCGGCATCAGTGCCCTGCGCCTGAGCAGTAGCTGGCCCTTTTTCCGTTTCAGCCTTAATATATGCAAGGATAGAAAGCACCTCATCGTCAGAAAAATCGAATGAGGGCATCAGTGTTTTGTTGAATTTGTTGTAGAGGTCTACGGCATAGGCATCTCCGCTTTGGATCACCTGCTGTGAATTCTTAATAAAACTATTAAGCCAGGGTAACGGTCTTCTTACGTATACCTCCTTCAAGGCCGGCCCTACTACCTGTTCATGAACAGCATGACAGACTTTACAATTATTGTCATACAATGTTTTCCCTGAACTAATGATCGCTTCATCGGTAGGAATGCCATCGCCGTCTTCCTGGGCATAGACATTTGGAGCTACTACGAGAGAGAAGAACAGAAATGCAAATACCAAACTCTTTACCCCCCAACAACAAGAAGATTTTTCCATTTACTAATCTTTAAATAGGTTTTTCCTGCAGAACTAAATCAAGGCCACAAATCTAATATGGGTTTTATATAAAACAAACCAAAGACCCGGGGCCGCGTGAAAAATCGAACGCAATATTACTACCTAAAAAATGATTTTGGGAAATTTTGCCTTTTATTTTCATAAAGCCCTAAAGAAATTTAGAATGATTTTAAATAAGTGGAATGGCGCAAAAAAATCGTATTCTTTATACCTTTGTAGCACATTCCGAAATTGTAATAAATTTAAAAAATCAAAAGTAAATGGCATTTGATATAGATATGATAAAAGCCGTGTACGCCCGAATGGGAGAAAGGGTAAATACGGCAAAAAAAGTACTCAACCGACCGTTAACACTTACAGAAAAAATTCTATATGCCCACCTTTTTCAAGGTTCTCCTACCGAGGAGTATCAAAGAGGCAAATCCTATGTAGATTTTGCCCCCGACCGCGTAGCCATGCAAGATGCTACTGCACAAATGGCATTGCTGCAATTTATGCAGGCCGGTAAGAAGAAAGCAGCAGTACCCTCTACTGTTCATGCCGACCACCTGATCCTTGCCAAGATCGGCGCAGACAAAGATTTGCAGGACTCCATCAACAAGAATAATGAAGTATTCAACTTTTTGGCTTCCGTATCTAACAAATATGGCATTGGGTTCTGGAAGCCAGGTGCCGGGATCATCCACCAGGTAGTGTTGGAAAACTATGCCTTTCCCGGCGGGATGATGATTGGAACGGACTCCCACACCGTTAATGCCGGTGGCCTGGGCATGATAGCCATAGGGGTAGGCGGCGCTGACGCTGTGGATGTAATGGCCGGCATGGCCTGGGAGCTTAAGTTTCCTAAACTCATAGGAGTAAAACTAACCGGTAAAATGAACGGGTGGACTTCCGCCAAGGATGTGATCTTGAAAGTAGCCGGTATCCTCACAGTAAAAGGAGGAACGGGATGCGTAGTAGAGTATTTCGGTCCGGGAGCGGAATCGCTCTCCTGTACAGGTAAAGGCACTATATGCAACATGGGAGCCGAGATTGGGGCAACTACCTCCACTTTTGGCTATGACGACTCTATGGAGCGCTACCTGAGAGCAACTAACCGCGATGATGTGGCCGACGCCGCCAATACTGTAAAGGAACACCTGACAGCCGACCCTGAGGTATACGCCAGTCCTGAAAAATATTTCGACCAATTGATCGAAATCAACCTCTCGGAACTGGAGCCACACCTCAATGGCCCCTTTACTCCCGACCGGGCCACTCCGATCTCGAAACTGAGGGAGGAAGCCGAAAAGAACGGCTGGCCGGTAAAAATTGAAGTAGGGCTCATAGGCTCCTGCACCAATTCATCGTATGAAGACATCTCCCGCTCGGCTTCTATTGCTGCCCAGGCAGCTTCTAAAAACCTTAAAACAAAATCAGAATTTACCGTAACGCCCGGTTCAGAACAGGTACGCTACACCATCGAGCGAGACGGGTACATCGACACCTTTAATAAGATAGGTGGAAAAGTCTTTGCAAACGCCTGCGGACCCTGTATAGGGCAGTGGGACAGGCCCGGAGCTGAAAAAGGCGAGAAAAATACGATTGTCCATTCATTTAACAGAAACTTTGCAAAAAGGGCAGATGGCAACCCTAACACGCACGCATTCGTGGGCTCACCAGAGCTCGTAACGGCCATGGCCATAGCCGGTACACTGGCTTTCAATCCCATAACCGACAAACTCCTGAATGAAGACGGTCAGGAAGTGATGTTAGACCCTCCCACTGGCCATGAGCTGCCTCCCAACGGGTTTGCGGTGGAAGATGCCGGCTATCAGGCTCCGGCCGAAGACGGTAGCAAAGTAGAGGTGATCGTAAAACCCGATTCAGAAAGGCTACAATTACTGGAACCTTTTGCCGGGTGGGATGGCGACAACCTACACGGAATGAAGCTGCTTATAAAAGCAAAAGGAAAGTGTACTACAGACCATATCTCCATGGCTGGCCCCTGGCTGCGCTATCGGGGACACCTGGATAACATTTCAAACAATATGCTCATCGGCGCAGTGAACTATTTCAATGATGCGACCGACAAGGTGAAAAACCAGTTGACTGGCGA
>CAYUJK010000245.1:0-2463 GCA_964444895.1 uncultured Roseivirgaceae bacterium | reverse complement strand
AGATTAAATTCGGAAAATATGGGACTTTTCAGCGTATTTGAACGAAATGAGCACAACAAGAAAAAAAGCCATTTAAAAAACCTTGTTGAAATGGCATTGGCAGACGGCAATATCGACGCCATAGAATTGAAGCTGCTAAAAGACATTTGCGCGAAGCTGGAAATGTCGGAATCGGATATCGAAGAAATCAGAAAACATCCTGAAAACATCAAGTTTACGCCCCCATCCAGCGAAAAAGCCAAAATCAGGCAGATCAACGAATTGGTGAAAATGATGATTGCCGACAAGAAGATCGAAGAAAATGAGGTGAAGCTATGTAAAAGCCTTGCTGTTAAACTCAATTTGATTCCAAATATTGTCGACGATTTGATCGAACTTCACGTGGGCGGAGTAAAGCCAAAATAGTTATGTAGTTCCGGTGTTTTTGCCGTGTGGCGTATGAATGAATCGTCTATTTGCCCCCTTCAGCTTAAATAGCAACAAAAACATATTGAAAAAAGTAAGAGGCAACTCCAGCGCGGCTTTTACGAGCTTTAGTGAGTAGTAGTTCCGCGGAATTGACAGGAGTAGCGATCCCAAAAATAGGACAAAAAGCGCCAGATACAATTCATACGGAAAGGTAAGCCATTCTCGAAAAAAAAGTATCCCCACCAAAACCAACAAGAAAAATCCCAGATTCAGGAACCTCGGCAGCTGGGCATACCGGAGAAATGCGCTGTTAAAAAGGGCAAATTCCCCCTTACAGAGGGCCCAAAAGCTTTCTTTGGCGTACTTTCTCAGATAAAAAAACTGGCTGGCTATCCAGCGTGTTCTCTGCTTTTTAAACACTTCCTGGCTCGCTACTTTCTCGTCATAAACTATAGCCTCTTCTGCATATACGGTTTTTATTCCACGCTTCAGAAGTTTTATTTCCAATTCTTTATCAAACCCTCCTACGGCATCCATATCAGCCAACACCTCTTTCATAAGAGCATATTCCACGGCAAACCCAGAACCTACTATGGCGGAAGATCCGCCGAGATTACAGGTGCCTTTTCGCACGAGGTGGTTATTGATGGCTTCGCTCAGGCCGTCTAAAAAGGCCATCTTAGTGTCTGTATTTTTTGGCTGGCGCTGCCCCTGGATGGCAGGATAACCAGAATTAAAATATTGGTTGATGACAGGAAGAAAATGCGGCGCCATAGTATTATCGGCATCAAGCACTACTGCTAAATCGTAGCCATCACCGAGGTGCTGAAATGCCGCATTAAGTGCCTTCACTTTCGTCGACTCAGCAAATTGTACTTTCACAACAATAGCAGGTGTAGTGGCGAGCTGGGCTAACGTTTGTTCTTGCAAAGAATCGGCTATCACTATTATGGTAAACTTATCGGATGGGTAGGCTTGCTTTAGATTTTCCACCAGGGAATCCACTATCACGGCGTCTTCCATATAGGCGGGAATCAAAACAGCTATTCTTTGGCTGACGGGATTTCCGGTTAGCCGGTACCTGCGTTTAAAAAGTCCCGCAAAGGCTAGTACCGCCATATACAGTGAGACAAACGAAAAGTAGATGATTAAGAATAGTTCGATTAAAAGAGCAAACAAAAACACAGAAATTGGATTACACCGCCCGCCTCTGAAACAAAGCAGGGAAGGTTCTCAGGATAATAACCAGGTCAAACCAGAGAGATGCCCTATCGGCATAAGCGATATCAAGCTCCATCCGCTCATCATCAGAAAGCTCACCACCACGTCCTCTTTTGGTCACCTGCCATAGTCCGGTGATACCTGCAGGCGCGAGGAATCTTTTGGCCCACTGGTCTTTGGTGAGCAGCTCAGCTTCGTAAAGCGGTAGAGGCCGGTTGCCCACCAGCGACATATCGCCCATGAGTACATTGATCAACTGCGGCAACTCATCTAAACTGGTATTTCGCAGGAATCGACCTATTTTGGTGATACGAGGGTCATTTTCAATCTTTACGAATGCCGACTTACTTCCATCTTTGTGACTGTACTGGTTCAGGTGCATCAAGTGTTTCACCTGCTGGTCTGCATCAGTACGCATGGTTCGAAATTTGTAAAAATCAAATATTCTGTAGCCAGTTCCTGCTCGCTTTGATATGTAAAATACAGGACCACGAGACTCCAGCTTGATCAGCAGCGCTATGAGCAAAAACAGCGGGCTTAGAAAAACCATTGCCAACGACGCAATTACAAGGTCAATAACACGCTTGGCCACAGGTAGCTTTATGATAGGAATAAAATAGTTGAGATTAATTTCTCTCTGGTAGTCCTTGCGGATGATCTGCGTCTTGAATTTGCTGATGAAGTCTATGCGTTCACAAATAGCCGTACCACTGAAAGTATTGACGTAGAAGTCGTCAATCCCCAGCTTCATGGCCTTCATCTTTTCGTGTGCGGGTACGTCTCTGGCCAGCACAATGAATGCTATGTGGCTCAGGTATTTGTTGGCCTTCAATC
>CAYUJK010000244.1:3489-6013 GCA_964444895.1 uncultured Roseivirgaceae bacterium | reverse complement strand
GCCGGCATCCGGGAAAATGAGCTGATCAACCTGAAGGAAAGCGATGTCAATTTCATTGATCAGCAGATAAAAGTATTAGGCAAGCGCAACAAAGAAAGGATCATCCCCATTGCCCCAACGCTGGCGCGTGAAATAAAAGACTACCTAAAAAAGAAAAAAGAAGAGTTCGGTGGTAACGATGCTGTTTACTTGATCGTTACTAATAAAGGAAGTAAATGTTATCCCATGTTCATTTACAGAAGAGTGAAGAAATACCTTAAATCCTTTACCCATGCCGACAAATCCAGTCCTCACGTATTGCGCCACACTTTTGCCACTCACTTACTCAATAAAGGCGCTGACCTCAATGCTGTTAAGGACCTTCTGGGACATCAGAGTTTAGCCTCTACCCAGGTATATACCCATAATACTCTCGATAAATTAAAAGAAATATTTGAGCAAGCTCATCCAAAAGCTTGAATGGTTTAACCTCTAAATTTTTAACATCATGAAATTACAAATTCATTCTATCAGATTCGACGCGGATGTGAAGTTGTTAGACTTTATCCAAAAAAAAGCCGACAAACTGGATACTTTCTTTGAAAGGATCATCGACGGTGAAGTCATGCTTCGATTGGATAATGACACCCAGAATGAAAACAAAATAGTGGAATTTAAACTCAATATTCCCGGCCATCAGCTTTTTGCGAAAGAGAAATCCAAGAGCTTCGAAGCCGCCGCCGACTCTGCCATTGAAGCGCTTCGAAAGCAGCTCACTAAGTACAAGGAAAAGAATTTCGTCTACTAAATTATTAATAGAAAAAGAAAGCGGGGCTGTCGGTCAACATAGGTGGGCCGATGGCCTTTTTATTTCAAACCCTGGTTCTCTATGCTAATAGACTTCTACCAAAACCTGCACCACTATCTACAAAGCACTATCATACTACTGCTGAGCTTTTTGGTGGGCTACCTTGTAAGGCTGGTGTTTTTCCGGATCATTGCGCCCGGAGCCGATGAATCAAAAGACCTGTGGACCCGCTCGGTATATCGCCGCACCAAGGGCGCCTGGTTTATCTTTCTGCCGCTCATCCTTTTCCTGTTCTTACTGCCCCGGGAAAAATTTGACGAAGACATACTGCAAATCCTGGTGAAATTTACCGAGTCGGTCATCATCCTTTCCTTTGCCAACATCGCTGTGCGGGCCATTTACGTGGTAGAAGACTTCCTTATCCAGAAATATGACATCACAAAATCTGACAATGTAAAAGAGCGGAAAATACGCACCCAGCTCTCTTTTGTAAAAAGGGTTCTCATCATCGTGATCGTCACCATTACCGTTTCGGCCATCCTGCTCAATATTGAAGGGGTGCGCAAATACGGCGCCGCACTCATTACTTCTGCGGGTGTAGTAGGTATTATCATCGGCTTTGCTGCGCAAAAAAGCCTGGCAAACCTACTCGCCGGCCTGCAGATTGCCTTTACCCAACCCATCAAAATTGACGATGTCGTTATCGTAGAAAACGAATGGGGCTGGATTGAGGAAATCAACCTCACGTATGTGGTAGTGAAAATTTGGGACCTGCGCAGGCTCGTAGTGCCTATTACGTATTTTGTTGAAAAGCCTTTCCAAAATTGGACGCGCGTCACGGCCGATTTGCTGGGCTCAGTGTTTCTCTATGTGGACTACACCACTCCGCTGGATGAGCTGCGCAAAAAATTTGAGGAGATACTGGAGGCCTCCCCTCTTTGGGACAAGAAGGTGAAGGTATTGCAAGTCACTGACAGTACAGAGCGTTGCATGCAGATCCGGTTTTTGATGAGCGCCCGCAACAGCCCCCAGGCCTGGGACCTTCGCTGTGAGGTGAGAGAGAAAATGATCAGTTTTATACAAAAGCATTACCCCGCAAGTCTTCCTCACATAAGGGCCGAAGTGTCAGAGTTACCTCAAAAAAATCCTGAAAGCACAGGAAATCAATAGAGAATAGTACGAGGGGATCAATCCATTTCTACCATGGGCACTTTCACCAGGACGTCATCCCACATGAGGACAACAAACACAGTGTCATTTTTTTTCTCGTATTCTACGGTAAACTTTTCTACAGGGATGTCGGCTGTTTCCGTCTTCACCTTTACGCGCAGCACGTCTCTGCCTTCGTTGTAGATAGTGCCCCACTGGCCGGTTTGTTCGTTGAAAATGACCGTCCATTCGTCCCTTCCAGGAATGGAAAAAAGGCTGTACTTACCCGCGTTGATGGGCTTTCCATTTACCAGGTAATCGTCATTGAACGAGATGGTGGTGGCTTCGTTAGCGCCGGTTCGCCAGATTTTCCCGTAGGGGATCAGCTCTCCAAAAATTTCCCGTTCGTTTTTTGAAGGCCGGCAATAGTTTACTTCTATTACGCGGTCGCCGTCTTTATACAAAGCCTGGTCTTCGGGGCTAAAAGATTTGGTGTAGATACGCAGGCCAAAAATCACGATGATGATGACGCTGATAACGATACCTGAAATGATTAGTATTTTTTGCATAGCTGGCAAGATAAAAAGA
>CAYUJK010000244.1:0-3389 GCA_964444895.1 uncultured Roseivirgaceae bacterium | reverse complement strand
GCTACGACGTGGCAGCTTCTGTTTATTTGGACGACCAGTTGACTAACCTTTCCTGGTATCCCTCCCAAACCTCCTTTAGTATTTGTGCTGCGGGCTTTATATCTTTGATCATGGCAGACACCTGGCCAATCTCCAGCTCTCCTTCCTCAAGATCGCCTTCAAACATCCCTTTTT
Source organism: uncultured Roseivirgaceae bacterium (assembly GCA_964444895.1). GTDB lineage: Bacteria > Bacteroidota > Bacteroidia > Cytophagales > Cyclobacteriaceae > CAJXNP01. The sequence continues at coordinate 3,215 of CAYUJK010000244.1, read as the reverse complement.
TTGCCCTGCCCCTGCCCAAAAGGGCTGCAAGTTCTTCTTTTTCTGCGCCTCGTATCTCTGCTTCCTTTACACTTTTATAAAACTCATTTTTCAACAGACGCACGGGCGCCAGCTTCTTTAGTACCAGTTCCGTATCTCCTTCTGTGGCGTCGACGATCCTCTTTTTGAAATTGTCGTGCGCCGAAGCCTCCACACTGGCCGCAAACCTCGACCCCACCTGTACGCCTTCCGCCCCCAACACCATAGCCGCCAGCATTGCGCGGCCGTCGGCTATTCCTCCCGCGGCAATTACCGGCACATCTACCGCATCAGCTACCATGGGTACCAGGCAAAAGGTAGTAGTCTCCTCCCTACCATTGTGACCCCCGGCTTCGAAACCCTCCGCTACTACGGCATCTACGCCTGCCTCCTGGCTTTTCAACGCAAACTTGACACTGGACACCACGTGAACCACCGTGATGCCTTTTTCTTTGAGTGTGGGCGTCCAGGTCTTCGGGTTGCCGGCAGACGTGAAAACGATCTTTACGCCCGTGTCCACAACAATGTCCACAATTTTTTCAATCTCCGGATACAGAAGTGGAATGTTGACACCAAATGGCTGACCGGTGGCGCCCTGGCACTTCCTGATATGCTGCTCCAGCGTATCAGGATGCATAGAGCCGGCGCCTATCAAACCCAGGCCCCCGGCATTGCTCACTGCCGACGCCAAACGCCACCCACTGCACCACACCATTCCTGCCTGAATAATGGGGTATTTTATTCCAAACAATCGCGTAATCCGGTTTTCCATCTCTGTTTTATTGGTTAGCGTCGCTAAGCTATGGAAATAATTTTTTCGCGTAAAAAACAATGTACGTTTTGTAAATAAATCTGCGGGATTGTGCCCGCCGGGAATGGCATTTGTTAAGATGCGGAAGAAGAACATGCCTTCTTAACAAATCATTTTGTGCGGTAAAAAATGTGAAATGCCTATTACGAAGGCATTAAAAAAATGTTAACAAAAATATCAGTTAAATATTTGCATAATTCTAAGTACATAAAAATGAGTAAGTTATCCACAAAAGCTTTAGTTTAAATACGGACATTAAACAACTGATTTACAGCTATTTGTAATTCAATCCATCAAAATTGTGGATAACTTTCGTGTTTTGTGGATAACTTTTCTACGGATAATATTTTGATAATTTATTGCGCCGTTTCGTAAGACTTCGTCAAATTTTTATCGGACTATTTAACAATCTCTTGTGTTTTCGATTTCAAAACTCACGTAGCCATACAAAATGTAATTTTTTACAATTCCACCACCTGAAACAATTATTTCCCTAAAAGCGTCGGGAGCCGAACATTCGCATAATTTGACTTCCGGTTGCAACGATAATATTTTAAATTGAGCATCAATCGGAAAATAAAAGAATATGAAGGTATTAACGGTCATGCTTGTGGCCATGGTATACGCTCTGCCCACCCGGGCACAGCAAGTGGAAATCATCAAATACCCGCAGCTCCTACAGATGATTAATGGCGACAAGGACGAGGATATCATTATCTACAATTTCTGGGCTACCTGGTGCGCACCTTGTGTAAAAGAAATGCCCTATTTCGAAAAAATTGACAAGGAAGATGGGGTTCAGGTTCGGTTTATATCCCTGGATGATGTGGAAAAGCTGGAAAGCCGGGTCGTTCCTTTTCTCAATAAAAAAAACATTCAGGCAACAGTATACCTGCTGGATGAAACCGACTATAACGCATTTATCGATAAGGTAGACAAAAGGTGGAGCGGCGCCATACCCGCCACGGTAATCGTGAATAACAAATTAAACACAAAGGAGTTCTATGAAAAGGAATTCCATGAAGGAGAATTAGAAAAAGTAGTCTATAACCCAAAACAGTAGCATTATGAATCTCAAACTATTCTTACTCGCGTTCTTCAGCCTCGCGTTGTTTCTTAATAACCAGTTTAACAGCAACGGGCTGAACGTCGGGGACAAAGCTCCCGATTTTAAGCTTAAAAATGTAGATGGTAAAATGGTGTCTCCCGCGGACTATAAAGACGCCAAAGGATACATCGTCATTTTTACCTGTAACACCTGCCCGTATGCTGTGGCCTATGAAGACCGGATTATCGAACTTCACAAAAAGTTCGCTGCGAAAGGCTATCCGGTAATCGCCATTAACCCCAACGATTCGGGTGTGCAGCCTGGCGATTCATTTGAAAAAATGCAGGCAAGAGCGAAGGAAAAAGGCTTCCCTTTTGCTTATGTGCTTGATGAAACCCAAAACATCACCAAGGCCTACGGCGCTTCGCGCACTCCGCAGGTATTTTTGTTAGACAAAGAAATGAATGTGAAATACATCGGCGCTATTGACAACAACCATAAAGACGCCAAGGCCGCAAACGAAAAGTATGTGGAAGATGCGGTGAAAGCCCTTATGGAAGGCAAAGAGGTAAAGACCGATTTTACCAAGGCGGTGGGCTGCACCATTAAGTGGAAAAAGGCTTAGGGCTCCTCCTCCGAAAAAGCACTGGGAAAGGCGCTTTTGGGAAGAAGTTTTAACATTACCGGCAGGGTAATGAAGGTAAAGGGAAGCGCAATTATTACGAAAGTGGGGATCGTTTTCAACACATCTAATAGTTGCGCTTTTACTTTTTCCTTTTCTTTCTCCGAAAGGTTTTCTTTGGTGGCTTTTCTCAGCAATATCATCAACTCTTTGCTCTCCCGAAGTTCTTTTTCAACGGCTTTTTTGTTCTTTATCAGCACCTTGGAAAGCCGGTTTGTGAAGCGGTCCTTTACAATGTGAAAGTTGTGCCGCGATTGCAGGTAGTGTACTTGCTCCCAATTGGTGATCACAAAAGACTCGATGGCCAGCATGCTGCTTTCCAGCTCATCATCCGTAAATTTCAGTTTTGCTGCCAGGTTTTTTATGTAGGTTTTTTCGAGTTCCTTTACCTCCTGGTCTGACCATATCGTAAGAATAGCAAGCTCAAGCAGGTATTTGCGAAGCAACCAGCTATCAAAATCGGGAAATGTGAGGGAGTCGAGCTCCACGGGGGAGTCGAGGTATTCCATCGCCTCTCGCTCGGCTTCTAAAGTGAGGGCAGCAGACTGTACAAAAAACTTATACAGCTTTCGCTCCTGGTATTCAATGGAGTTGTCTGCCTGCGACGCGGAGGCGAGGAGCTTGAGAATACAAAGCCGCAATTGCTCCTGCTTTTT
>CAYUJK010000243.1:0-6014 GCA_964444895.1 uncultured Roseivirgaceae bacterium | reverse complement strand
TCATCCTGAACAACGTGCTATTCCCCGCCGCCAAGAAAAAGAAACAGAAGACGTAGGAACCTCGTCGACGTTTAGCGCCTATATCTTTGCTCTACGTAGGTGATCTCGTATGCCCCCGATCCCACATAGAGGTATTCTTCTCTGACGAAGTGAAGCTCATCTTCTGACAATGCTTTGATGAAAACATAGCGATCCCGGGTTCTGTGTTCAAGATCGTTTGCCTGTTCCCAACGCTCCTCCGCCCTCCATTTTTCTTTTAGCTTGATAATCTTGCCCGCCATCAAAACTGACCAGGTTCCTTCAAAAGCGAGTTTCCCGGCTATAAAAGCAGCAAAGCCGCCATCTAACTCAAACTTATAGGAAAGATCATTTGATTCAAAGCTTAACTTAGTTAGCAACAATGTAGTATCCAGCGACTTATGATAATCATCAACAGAGCGGCTGCCCCCATGCGACACGCTGTCCATCTTAGCTTCAAAGAGCCGCCATTCCGACCTGGTGAGATGCGCATTGAACGTACTTCGTTCGTCCTCCGATAGCTTTGGCAAGGCACTGAAAACCACCTCTTCTTCCTCGCCGAGAAACCAGCTCCTGCCCCTGATTTTTCCCACTTCAACATCTTCTACCCTTATAATCTTGAAATCGTCCATTCCAAAAACATTGTCGAGTAAAATAAATACATGACCATCCACCTCTTTGGCACTCCAAAATCCCAAATCACAGCGTATCTCATTCTGAAACACGTCGATACTCTCCATAGAGAAAACGTCTTCAACGCCCTCTCTCAGTGAGAGGTAGCCGCTCACAGCGGAATCAAGTACTAAATATCGCTCGTCAATGTTGCTATTGATAAACTCCCATTCCTTTCCCTTCAAAACCGACAACAACTCATTCCCGGAAAACTGCCCCCTTCCACTGCAAGAAGCAAAGACTACGGTTTCATCTCCAAAATCTATTACCAATTCGGATTCGGACACCGCTCGCAACTTGGCGGTTTCAAATAGTTTGATACTCAAACTGCTATCCAAATCCAAAGCATAATGGAACGTCTGGCCCGTCCGCCCAAACGAACTCACGGTAACAGAGTCTTGGCGAAAGGTTAAAAAAAGCCGGAAATTTACGTCGATCCGCTCTCCGTCATCCATAATCCTGCAGACCGGCACCCAGGTCTTATCCAGTAGTGGCGACTGACCGAACGCACAGGTAAGAAACAGAGACAGGGAGAATGTGAGGTGGATTAGTTTTTTCATGAGGTAGTGTAGGGCTTGTCAGATCGGGAATTACATACTTTAAAAAATTTATAATACTATTGGCGGTTAAAGAAGTGTAGTTTGCGATTCTCTTTTTTTCACTGGGGGTGGCTTTTTATTTTCTTTACTATGTTAGTGCGTTGTTAGTTTTACTCTTGGCGTGCAGGTACGAGCACGACGATGTACCGAACAGCGTTGACCTATTCAATGAATCTTTGAAATTTTCTCCAATGTTTTCCTAGTTCGCGCCACACTTTTTTAAATTCAGGCGCCTCTGTCATTTGATTTGCAAGGTGATCTTTCCAGTGCTGTGCATAGGTCTTTTCTTTTTGTTCAATTACTTTGATCAATTCGTTGGGAACATATCCTTTATATTTTGCCTTGTCTTGAAATGCGAAAACGTGATCTTCGATATCTTGTCCTTCTACTTCAAGCAAGTACCAGAGGTCGTAAATATCTCTGGGAGTAGTTCGCTGCATAACAGATCGCATCTTTTCCGCGATTACTTCTCCGGGTGAGTAACAGAATATGCTGTACTTTTCTTCGAGGTCTGAATAGGTGTTAATGATTTGCTTTTCTTCCGGTGCATAACAGATCAGTTCGTCCTGGCTGATGTCTACTTTGATGTCTTTATTGGCTCCGGCTCCGCCCAGCGGTCCGGTATAGGCAAGGTAGAAATTGAAATTCCCGGTATCATGTTGTGTTTCTCTTTGAACCGACAGCAAAATCCGGGATTCCTCATACGTCCACTCGATCAATTCGTTGAAGGCAGTCATTATAGCTTCAGTATCAAAATCTTTTCCTCTAAAAGTAAAATCGAGGTCTTCCGAAAAGCGGTAATCAGGGAAATACACCTTTTTCAGTACGGTTCCGCCTTTGAAAACCAGGTTCTCTTTCAGGAATGGGCTATTTGCAATGCCATAAGTCACCCAGGAAATGACATAATCTTTTTCAATTTGCGTGTCCCGTATGCCTTCTTTTCCGGCTATGGATTGTATTTCTCCTGGTGGTATCAACGATTTATGTTTTTATTGAGCCAAGAACTGTTTTAAAATCAATGTTATCTATGATGCCCCATTTTGAGTTGTAGTTCCCATGTTTGTGAAGTGAAGGATCTAAAGGAGCGTATGATGATGAGATATGTCCGGTAATAAATGTCTGTAGCTCCTGAAACAGACCAAGTTCATCAACGATAAAACCAAGCCGCTTATATACAACCTGAGTATTGAATTTTTTCAGGTAATCCTGAAATTTTGTTGGTTGCAGCTTTGCCCTGGATTTGTACAGCGCCTTGGTTAATTCAGCGATACCTCCGGCATAGTCCGGTTTGTACAGACAGTCCAGAAATGTCTTTTCGAGGTCGCTGCAGTTTACTTTATGGAAGTCGTCAATCCAGTGCTTTTTATAGCCAAAGAATCGCTCTTCACTCAAGGTGATGAATTCAAACCGGACATTCTTTACTTGCTGGACTTTTGGTTTTATCTGTTCATGTGTAACTGTTTGTTCTACCAGGGATGGTTGTGTGATCAACCCGTGAATATCCAGGGCACTGTAAAATCCGATATAATATTCTTTGGGCTGTGCTATAGCCTCTGCTGTGAGATGCCAGTTCGGCAAGTATTGATCCGGTTGTTGTTCGTAAGGAATACGGTGGTATAAGCCTTCTTTGATGCGCATAACCACACCCCTCTTTGTCATATCGCTGAGAAGTTTACGCACGGTTGTGTTATTCCTATCCGAAAGAATTTCCAATGCTTCCTTCAGGGTAAAGAATTCTTTTTTCCGGCTGATAAGCCCATCTAAAAGCTCTGAAGATCTGTATGAAATACTCTTATTCATATCTAATTAGTGAGCCTAAAACTCACAGTTAAGATATAAGTATAAGAATTATAATGGAATTTGATTATCTTTTTTACGATAAAGTTTATGACAAAGGGTTTATTGGTATTTCTACGAAACATGAGGTATTATTTTCGAAGTTTTTAGCTGACCATTCTGCAAAGGACTTTTATTCCGAATTCTTTTCGGCCTCCGCAAACCGGCACCCAGGTTTTATCCAGTAGTGGCGACTGACCGAACGCGCAGGTAAGGAACAGAGACAGGGCGAGTGTGAGGTAGGTTAGTTTTTTCATGAGGTGGTTGTGCTAATTTATTAGTCTGCATCAGCGGCCGGTAGGTCATAAGCTCTTCAATTTATTTCATAATTGTTGGAAATTCAACGTACGGTGTGAATTTAACTCATTGCCATTGGCTTGCTAAACGGGCGGGCCAAGACCAGCGGTATCTATGCCACTACCGTCGACGAGGTTCCGAAACCTCGTCGACGGTGGGAAGCCGGTACTTCTGTTCCACATAGGTAATTTCATAGGAACCCGATCCCGCATAGAGGTATTCTTCTCGCACAAAGTGAAAGTTAGCATAAACCCTTCGAAGGCTAAGTTATGTTTTTCATTTTCTATCTCAGATATGGGCGAAAACAGGGCCGTCCGCAATGACGGATTGGTTAAATAAACTTTAAAACGGGATATCCTTTTGAGCCAATAATGAATAACCAGAAACCGAATAATCAATCGTGCCTTAGCGCTTTTGTGGCTATAACTGCTCAGGGACCGCCATCAGCGCAAGGAGTCGTTCACTCGCAGCCCGCGAAAAATACTATTTGGCTATTCGTTATAACTTTTTTAATTTTGATTTTGACTTTTTTAATATACCCAGAACGCAGCCTAATGAAAATCGTGAAAGCATTGCCCATCATGTGCATGTTAGTGGGAGCAAGCATGTGCATATCCGTGGCCCAGGACATCCAATGGGCCGATCACCTGGTATTTCAGTTTAATCAGTATGCAGAGGAAGACTTCTCTGGCCTCAAACTTTTAGGGCCACCGGATGCCTCGCCCTACGGCAGGCTCAGCAAGAATGCCTTCCGGCTCAACAGCGAGATGGCGTACGGTACCGTCACTGTGGGGTATGCCAGGCCCATCCATGTGAGTCAGATTGTAATCGTAGAAAACTTTCTGCCCAACCGGATTTCGAAAGTGGTGCTGGTAGATACCGAGGGCAATGAACACAAAATCTACGAGCCGGATAAGGAAGTCATCAACATTCCCGCCCGGATACTAACCATCAACATCGAAAAGACCCCCTATAAAGTGCAGCGCGTGTCGGTACATCTGAATACCCTCGACAAGTTGGGCTGGGCACAGATAGACGCCGTGGGAATATCAGAAAAGATGGTGGACGACAGTGTGATCGATAAGCTCGTAAACCTCAACGAACTCGGTTTTGAAGAAACGATGAGGTTTGCCGATGTGAAGGAAAAGCTGGGCCAAAACATCAATACCGACTATCCCGAGGCGAAGCCTATTCTTTCGCCCGATGGCAAAACCTTGTATTTCGTACGACAAAACTCACCGCAAAACTACGGAGGAAAGTCCGATGAGCAGGATATCTATTTTTCAAACTTCGTAAATGGGAGGTGGACCTTGGCCCAAAACATCGGAAGCCCCCTGAACGACAAATATCCCAACGGCATCTGCTCCATTTCTCCTGACGGCAATACCATATACGTGCTGAATGCGTACGGCGTAAATGGTGAGGTAGCCGACGGAATTTCCCGTTCGTATAAGCAGGCAAATGGCAAATGGTCCAAACCCGTGGCCCTGCCGGTAGAAAATTTTGTCAACCACAATCGCTACCAGGACTACTATGTTTCTGCTTCGGGAAAAGTGCTGATCATGGCTGTGCAGACGGACGATACCTACGGCGACCAGGATATTTACGTGAGCTTCAAGCGCGACGATGACACCTGGACCGCCCCCCAAAATCTCGGACGCACTATCAATACGGAAGGGGTGGAGTATGCTCCTTTCCTCTCTTCAGATGAGAAAATCCTGTATTTTTCGTCGAATGGCCACGCTCCCCAGCCGGAAAGCGATATCTACTATGCCAAGCGCCTCGACGATACCTGGCTCAATTGGAGCAAGCCGCAAAATATCGGGTTTGAGATCAATACCACAGGGTGGGACTCCTATTTCGCCATATCGGCCAATAGCAAGTATGCGTACTTCGTATCTACCGATGGGCAGATTACTGAAAACAACCTCGATGAGGTGAACAAAGATATTTACCGCATTCCCCTGGATATTGAACCGGAACCAGAGAAGTTGATTGTGCTGACAGGCAAGGTTACTAACAAAAGCAATAAACAGCCTCTCTATGCCAAAGTGCAGGTGAAGTCCACGCCCGACAACGGCTACGAAGGCTTTACGATGACCAATGCCAAGACGGGGGACTTTACCATCAAAATTCCTGAAAGGGATAACTTTCTCTTTCGCGTGGAGTCCGATGGCTTTGTGGCGCATGACGACAACATTGGGATATCCGAAGCCTCGCCCAACAAAGAGATTGTGAAATACGTGGAAATGTTATCCATGAGAAAAGGAGAGCGGTTTGCACTGCAAAACCTTTTCTTTGAACAAAGCAAGTCGGAATTGCTCCAGGAGTCGGCAGAGGAGCTCGACAGGCTTTACAACCTGATGGCCAATAACCCAACTATGGAAATTGAGCTGGGCGGCCACACAGACCGCCAGGGCTATCGCTCGGCAAACCTGAAGCTCTCGCAGCAGCGGGCAGAAGCCGTGAAAGAGTACCTGATAAACCGTGGAATATCGCGCAAGAGGGTACAGGCGGTAGGGTACGGCCCTGACAATCCCGTAGCGCCAAACGATACCGAAGAGAATCGCGCCAAAAACCGTCGCGTGGAAG
>CAYUJK010000242.1:0-6032 GCA_964444895.1 uncultured Roseivirgaceae bacterium | reverse complement strand
TAATATAGTAAAGATACGGATACGCAAACAATTTGACTAATCAAAGTCGTAACTAAACAGAAAGGGATTGGTCAGTATACTACTTTCATATTCCCAAGCACTTCTTTAGCCTTGTTTCAGCATCACTCCTGCCATAGACTTTGCTGTCCGCCTTTTGCGGAAAAGAGTGGGCGCAATATAATTGCTGTTCTCACCCGCCCTCGTTGCACCTGTCCGCCTTTGGTGGAAACGGAGGGCTATGGACAAACAAGTGCCATGGGGGATGATAGGGGGCGATAAAATTCCCTCTCGCGCGCAAAGCGTGCGAACCTGTTTATTCTATCTTGTCAATTTCCAGTAAACATTCTTTTCCAAAATAAAAAGATGCACTGCTGTAAATATAATCTTCCTGCCTATGCACAAGGCCTTCTACAACTGTACATGTTATAAAATGTGGGATGTAGTCATCGCCTACCTTGTATCTTTCTGACATAATCAATTTAGAATTTATTGCCCTTAAAATAACAAGAATTAATGAAACTATGATTGGATAACAATTAAAGGCTGACTGGCATCAACGTCCAATCATGTGTCATTAGGGCTTCGCACGCTTTGCAAAAGCGCGCGAGTGGGGGGATTGAGAACATGGAACCGGATTTCAGGGAGCGGCTTTTCTCCGTCATTGATTCAGTAATCAGAGACTACAAAACCCAACAGGCTTATAAATGAAAACCCAGGCAGAGTAGAGGCCTGGGCTTGTTTTTATTAATTTACCTTTAAAAGCCAAAAATCAAATTACCTATTATAAATACTAAGAATGTACCTATAAAACATAGAATTGATAGGCTCTCATAAAGGAGTATCTTATCCACACTCTTGGAAAGAAATTCATCATTCGGCGACTCGGCTTTTAACGATTTAAGATGTTTTCGACTGTAAGAATAGCTCGAAAATCTTTTGAGCTTTAATTCTATATCAGAGGTATTTTTTAATCTTAGTGCCGCTTTACTATAGAGCGATTGGAAAACACCAGCGGCAATAAAAAGAACTAAAGAAATTAATGTTGCAGTACTCATTATTTGATTTCTTCTTCAATTATAACTCTTTGGGGCATTGAAACTCGCGTATTATCAGAAGGAACTATATGTCCTTTTGAAAAATCAAATGTCTCTGCATCTATCATTTGATTTTCGGTTAGATTTTTTAACTCCCCTGATAGTGCATTAACACCTTGAATAATCACATCTACGCTTACTCCAAAAGTTTCAGAAAGCTGTTGTATAAGCGAACTATTTGCGAGATCCCCTATATTCACTACGTCCGACAAAAATGTGTATGCCACCTCTGCATATATTCCGCCTCCTAAGCCTACTGATAGCGGATTAATCCCAATGGTACCTCCTAAATTTATGTTTGCCTCTGTTGGATTGGTAGAATTAATCTCCCCTGCAAATACTGGCCCTACACCAGCAGGATTAGCTGTCAGAAAATACCCTGCAGCAGCACCCCATCCTCCAAGGTTTTCAATAGAAGCTCTAGGATAAAAGGAAGTGGATACGCCAGCAGTTAAACCTTGTCCACCTCCAATTCCTAAAGTTGGAGTATAAAATCCTGCAACATGAACACCTGAACCACTTGTACTTCGACCTACAATAATTCCTGCTGTATGGCTTGTCGTTACACCAATTTTCCCTCCTGCAAGTCCTCTAACCTCTAATTGGGCAGATACAGCTTCTAAACCTTCAAGTTCTATGTGATTAGTCACCTTATTCTCACTAAAAGCATAGGTACTATTATGCACATAGTCAGAGGCCAATGGATCCACATTAAAAAACCTCCCTATCTCCGGCATGTGATTTCTCCACTTGAATGAATACCAGTTCAAACCAAAATCATCCTGCAATTCCTGGCCCTGGAAAGTGAATTTGTTGGCCAGTGTATTTTCCCTTTTCGAAGTATTAAAAGTCAACCCGAATGGATAATAATCATCCTTCTGCACCACCCTGCCCTGTGTGTGCGTAATCAACAAGTCATCCCCGCCTACAGTGCTCAGCCTTGCGCTTCGGCGGGCAGGCAAATAAACCTCGCTTCCCGGGGTTTGATTGCTTAAATATATGTAAATATAGCCTTCTTTGGCAATGGTGATGGGGTCAATCTGTAGGTGTTCGTGCGGGCCTAATTCGGTGTCGCCTATTTCAAACTTTCCGGCTTCGCTTATTTGCAGTTTTTTGCCTTCGATTACATTGTATTCCTTGTCGAAGAGGATGTAGTTCAGGTAGGCCTGGGGCACGCCGGTATAGTCCTCACCGCCGTTGGCGAGGTTTTCCCGTCCTGCCAGCAGCCCCTCGTCCACATAGCCGTTATTGATCAGGAATTCGCTGCCGACATTGAGGAAGGTGCCCAAGCCAGGAAGGCTTTTCTTTCTGCCTTGACGCAGAAAGAAACAAAGAAGTCAAGAAAAAACAATGCTTCCTCCCACAGACCAACACTCACCCCGCAGTTTTTTCCACCCAACGCGCATGGGGTCCCGCTTGTGGCGGGGCTTTTTGTTGATGTCCTGACAACAATGAAAACAGCCTATCGTAGTTTTTCGGCAGGTCCTTTTTATAGTTATTTCGCTTGCCCAAAAGTCCCAAAAGCTATTTTCTTACCAGCGGCGGGTTGTCAGAGTCGACGCTTTCAAAACAAAGGACGGAGCCATTGTTCCTCGCTACTACTAACACATCTCTTCCTCCAACATTGATCACCTGGGCGTCGCGCACTTCACCTTCTACGTAGATGCCTGCCTGTCGAGGCTCGATGTATTGAAATTGTCTTTCTCCTTTTCCTTTCAGGTAAACGCCCTTGCTCGCGTGGTAGCGGCCTACCTGGGGTCTCAATTTCCCAAAATTACCCCCCAGCCATAGGTCCATGATGCCGTCGCCATCGAAATCTGACGCTGCAATCCCAAAAACAGGCGCTACCTGGGCAGACCCCGGGAGCGGCTGCAGGCTGAAATTCCCACCCTCGTTCCACAGAATCACACTTTCCAATATTTCGGTTTTAAAGTGCAGTGCGCCTTTTCTTGCCTCTTCCGGAAAAAGTGTCTCATACGTTTTGTAGGAATACTCTTCGTATTTGAGGTTTGACTTTTTGAGAGAGGGCATCTGCTGGGTCAGTTCCATTTTTGCCGCAAAGGGGTACGCCTTGTCGTTAAGAGGCGGGTACCAGTTGATGATGATATCACTCTTGTTGTTGCTGTCAAAGTCCTTGACGTACATGGTAAGCGGCTTCTCAACTGAGGCCCGGAATTTGGTGTTCTGGCCCCAGTTGCCAAGGATATAGTCTTCGTTTCCGTCGCCATCCAGGTCGGCAGCCTCTATCCTGTTCCACCATCCGGACGTGTTGGGCAATTCCACCTTGTTCTTAAAAAGTCCTTCCTCGTTTACGATGATGGTTATGGGCATCCAGTCGCCCACTACGATCAAGTCTTTATCTCCATCGCCATCATAGTCGCTCCATACCGCGTCTGTTACCATTCCCAGGCCGCCGATCATGTCAGAGGTCATGTCCATCAGGAGGCCGCCGACATTCCGAAGCAGAAAGTTTTTGGGCATGAGTCCGTAGTTCCCCGGCACCATACGCATTCCCACAAACAAATCGGGGAAGCCATCCTTGTCAAAATCGTTGGCTACGATACGCGAAAAATTCCCATACACCTGCGGAATGCGTTCCGGCATTTCTTTCGCAAAATTCCCCTTGCCATCGTTCCGGTAAATTCGCATCGAAAAGTATTCCTTGCCGAGTGTATATTCATTTCCGCCCGACCCGATGATCAAATCAAGGTGGCCGTTGTTGTTCATATCTACCAGGACCCCGCACGTACTTTCGTAAATAGAATCTTCTTCGAGCGCCGGTATTCTCATTCGGCGGAACTTGCCGGTACGATCCTGGAGAAATATCTTATCCGGATCATTTCTTGCACCCAACAATACGAAGTCTTCCAGGCCGTCGCTGTTGATATCTCCCCTTACGATCTGTGGCCCTTCGGTAGAAAATGCCCGGATAGAGAGTGGTTCGTGGTTAAAATCGTTGTATTCATTTTCTTTATGAACGGCGTCGGTGAGACCAAGCCGCGCGCTCACTTCTTCGAAAGGCTTTTCGATGTGCGCGGGAGCTGGCTTTTCCCAGGTTTGATCCGCTTCGGTATGCTTCAGCACGATGGTTTGATTAGCAGGAATTTTTTTCAGCATCTGCATTTTCATATCAGGCCATATCACTTGCATGCTGTCTATTTCCAAAACATCTCCCAATCCAAAGAGAAGGGAAGGCTCTACGCTGCTCTGGAATCCTCGTGAAGTATAGTTCTGCAACACCTGCTTTTGACCACTGTAGTGAATCGTCACAGAAGCGCCTATGGCAAACGTATTCTTTTCGGCCCCCTGAAACTCGACCTTCAGGTAATTGTTTCTGAGAAACTTTTCAGCGTCATTGCGGTAGATGAAGGCTGGCATGTTGATGTTGTTGACCACGAGGTCCATGTCGCCGTCATTGTCAAGGTCCGCGTAAGCCGAACCATTACTGAAGGAAGGCGTTCCCAGCCCCAGCGAATCGGCCAGGCTTTCAAATGTCTTGTTGCGTTGATTGACAAATGCGTAGTTGGGTATCTTAGTAGAGGGTATCTGGTCAAGAAGGTCATTAAAATCAAACTTCCCTTTTTCCTGCACTATTTTCCTGATATTGTCTCTGTCAGCCACAAAATCGGCAAAGTCCATGGAAGTGATGTCCCGGTAGATGCCATTGGACACAAAAATATCTTTCCAGCCGTCGTTGTTCATGTCGAACATCAGGGCGCCCCAGCTCCAGTCGGTGGCAGATACACCCGAATAAAAAGCCAGTTCCTGGAAGTTGCCGTCGCCATCGTTGAACTGCAGGCAATTTTGGAGGATTTGGTAGTGGTAGTCCGATCGTACCTTTAATTCTTTGATATTGGTTTCTTCAAACCGCGTCATGGATTTGATGCGGTAGTTGTCGCCCGGCAGCATATCCGTGGTAAAAATATCCGGGTGGCCATCGTTGGTCAGGTCGGCCACATCGGATCCCATGCTGGATGACGATATGATGCTCGTTCGCTGGATGATCTCTTCCTTGTACGTCCCATCGCCCTGGTTGATGTAGAGGTAGTCGCGCTCCCAAAAGTCATTGCTGATATAAATGTCCGGCAGCATGTCGCCATTGAGGTCACTCACCGAAACGCCCAGCCCAAAGCCTATTTCGCCGCCGTATATTCCTGCCGCTTCACTGATGTCCACGAACTTCCCCTGTTCATTTTTCAGGAGCTTGTCGCCCCCTTCCTTGTCTCTCTCTTCCCTGCGGACGTAAAACTGATCCACCCGCTCGATGGACTTAAAGCTGTTGTTGAGCAGGTAACAGTCCAGGTCTCCGTCGCCATCGAAATCAAAAAAAACTGCGTGAGTAGAGTAACCCCGGTCGTTCAGGCCAAACTCCTCCGCTCGTTCTGTAAAGGTGAGGTCGCCGTTATTGATAAAAAGCTCATTTTCTTTGTTGCCTCCCGCCAGATCGCCGGAGTTGCAGACGTAAATATCCAAAAGGCCATCGCCGTTAATATCCGCCATGGTTACGCCGGTACTCCAGCTTTTGGTGCCTGCCACGCCGGCCGTTTCCGTAATGTCTTCAAACTGCATGTTGCCCTTATTGAGGTACAGTTTGTTTTTGCCCATGTTTGAGGTGAAGTATATATCGGGAAGGCCGTCGTTATTAATATCTCCAAGAGACACACCACCGCCATTGTAGAAATTGCGGTAGGTAATGATGTTAAAATACTCCTGGTCTTTTACTTCGTTCACGAAGTCGACACCGGTTTTCCCTTCGTCCATCAACACAAAGAGGGTGTCGCGGTGACGGTCTTTGCCACATGATGCCAACACAAGGGCAAGAATAGAAAGAGCAGCGATTGAGGTAGACGTTCTTTTTATCATTAAAAAGTCAGTTTATGATGTAGTAATAAATCAGAGACTAAACTTACGAATATTATTAAAAAAAAAGAGGCAGGT
>CAYUJK010000241.1:0-6042 GCA_964444895.1 uncultured Roseivirgaceae bacterium | reverse complement strand
GGGCGCAGATATTAATAATATCCATCATGTGGCCGCTTTTGCCAATGGCGGGCCCTATCACGATTCAATTTTGTTTTTAAAATCCATATCGATTGCCGCCGTGTTTTTCGGGGCATTCTCCTACATAGGCAATGGACCCAATTTTATGGTGAAATCAATCGCCGAACAGGTGGGGATAAAAATGCCGTCGTTCTTTGGGTACATCGTGCGCTTTGCCATTCCCATTCTTTTGCCGCTCTATATCCTGGTATGGCTGATATTCTTTGCTTTTGTCTGAGAAGGAGTCAGTCTAGGATCGCCTTTACACGGCCTACCTGGCCACTGTGTAGTCGCACTTTGATTCCATGAGGGTGTGAGGGAGAGTTGGTCAGGATATCTTTCACCGTGCCTTCGGTCAGCTTTCCTGTTCGCTGGTCTTGCTTCAGCACAATGTTCACTTTCATGCCCGGCTTGATGGCTGAGCGCCGGGTTCCTGGGGTTTCGTTCATAATAGATAATTTACAGCTCTATGCTCCGTTGGCAGTTTTATTTCCTCTTCTTGGCATTTTCTAATGACAGACTTCTATCTCATTTTCAGGGCTAATTCCCGGACTAAGATAGGGGATGTCCAGGTTCAATCCGCGTACTACCAGCAAAATGCCGACAAAGAATGCCAGGTAGGGCGCCCACTTGTTGAATGACAGACGGAATCTGATGCCAAAAAAATTACCGAAAAGCCCCAGGGCAAACATCGAAAAGGAGGTGCCTATACCAAAGAGCATCATATAAAAAACACTGCCCTGAAGTGTTCCCGCTGCCAGCGCCCCGCCTAACGCCAGGTAAACCAGTCCGCAGGGAAGAAATCCGTTGGTAAAGCCGATGAGAAAGGAAGATAAGCGCCCGCGTGTTTTTAAAAACCGGCCTAATCTGTTTTTGACAAACCTATGGACGGCGTTGGCGCCGATGTCCCATTTGCTTTGGTTAACGAAAACACTTCCTACGGCAAAAAGGATAATAAGCATACCGGAAATTATCGAGAGCTTTTGCTGATAGCCGGCCAGCGCCACCCCAATACCTAAAAGCCCCATGAGGGCGCCCAGCAGGCCATAGGAGATGATCCTGCCGGAATTGTACAGCAGCCTTGAAGCCACGACCTTTCCGAGGGACTTTTTATATACCGGCAGGGCCAACACAATAGGGCCACACATGCCTACGCAATGCAGGCTTCCCAGTAATCCCAGAAGAAAGGCCGTCCAGAGCATCTACTTTAAATCTATTTGTAAACTGTTGTAGTACAGATCGTCGCCCGCTTCCCACTCCACCTTCACCACCCAAAGGCCTTTTTGCAGCGGCTGAGTGTCTATTTGCCTGGAATCGCCTTGCCGGAGGTTCATGGGAATGACCTGGTCTTTGGAATCATCGGAAGGGCGATACAGGTGGATTTGGCCTGTAGCTTCGTCCCGGCCCTGATAGGCTACCTGGATAAGCTGCGTGAGCGAATCAAAAGTGAGGGAGAAATCATCACCGGCGAAATGCGCATTTTTGATGCGGTCTATCTGTGCCTGGTACTCGATCTCTTTTTGGTAATAATTTTCCTCTACCAGGCTCACTTTTTTCCGGGCAGAGATGAACACCATTGCCAGCACCATGAGCGCAAATGATGTGTAGACTATCGCAATTTTCCATCCCCAGTTCATATTCTTATTTTTTAGCCACGAATCCGCCTGCGTCGGGCAGGTACACGAATTAAAATGAAAAGTTGTTTCTTTAAAATGGTCCCGCGAAGTTGGTTTTTTCCACCTCGGCCAGCTTTCCGTTTATGTATATTTCCACGGTGATTCGGGTCTTTGGCCCGTCAAGCGCCTCGCGGGGCAGCTCGACGAAGTAATTCGTTTCTACCTTGCTGCTGGACGGGATCACCTCTACCACGTTGCCCACCTGCTGAACCGAAGCGTCCGGAATACCGGCTACTCTCAGTTCTATTGTAACGTCGTTATAGGTCTTATTGATGAATTGCGCTTTGTAAATATTGCTGATCCGGTCGTTTTCGCGTAGCTGGTATAGCTGCCCCGGCACCCGCAGCAATGTGGTCTCAACGTCTGTTCGTGTCACGAGAAGTATGGCGATGGCGCTTACCAATATGGCGAGGATGGCAGAATAGCCCCACACGCGGGGCGTCATCAGCTTTTTGGTTTTTTCCTTTACGCTGTTGATCGAAGCGTAGCGGATGAGTCCCGTAGGTTTGTTTACCTTGGTCATGATGTCGTCGCACGCATCTATGCAAGCGGTACAATTCACGCATTCCAGCTGGGTGCCATTGCGGATGTCAATGCCAGTGGGGCACACGTGTACGCACATTTTGCAGTCGATGCAGTCGCCCTGATTTTCCGCGAATTGATTTCCCTTTTTGAGCTTGCCGCGTGGTTCGCCGCGCAGCCAGTCGTACATCACGCTAATGGAGTCGTCCCCGAGAAAAACACCCTGTAGCCGGCCGTAGGGGCACACGGCAATACAGGCTTGCTCCCGGAACCAGGAGAACACAAAATAAAATATCCCGGTAAAGGACATTAGCCCAATGAAGCCGGCTATGTGCTCAGAAGGCGGTTGGGATATGATTTCGCCGACCTGTTCTATGCCGATAAGGTAGGCCATTACCGTGTGGGAGATCAATAGAGAAATAAGAATGAAAATGAATTGTTTCAGGCTCTTTTTGAAGATTTTTCTCCCCGTCCAGGGCTCCTGGTTTAGTCTTTTTTGTTGAATGGGTCCGCCCTCTATCCAGTATTCTATTTTGCGAAAAACCATTTCCATGAATATCGTTTGTGGACAAGCCCAGCCACACCACACCCTGCCAAACACAACGGTGAACAGCACAATAAACACCACAAAGGCGATGAGCATCAATGCGAGGATATGAAAATCCTGCGGCCAGAACGGAATGCCAAAAAAGATAAACTTTCTTTCAAAGACATTCACAAGCATGAACGGCTGGCCATTGAGCTTAATAAATGGCCCGGAAAACAGCAACGCCAACAATACGACGGATACAACGATTCGGTAATTGTGAAATTTGCCTTTCGGCTTTTTGGGATATACCCATACCCGCTTTCCCTGTTCGTCTACCGTAGAAATGGTATCCCTGAATTCTTCGTCAAACTGATATAAATTCTCCATGCACAATTTGCGGCTACCCACCGGTCATCCCTACGGGACGTTTTTGTATGTTTTTATTGTCTTATCTCATAAACATTCCAGCACTTGTTTCGGTCTGTAAAGACCGAGACCGAGGTGGAAGAAATAGCTCCTACTTATCCAAAACTATTTCCTCCCCGTCGGCGTCCTTTGTTTCCTCAGTCGGTTGTTCTGCGTTTTCTTCGGTCGTCTCGGTCTCCTCCGGCACATATAGTTCTCCCTCCTGGTCTTTAGGGCTTGCCGGGGTAGTGCCTACCAGCGTAGCTACATAGCTGGCCACGTCCCGCACTTGTATGGGTGAAAACACATTTTTCCAGGCAATCATGCTGGTGCCGTCCACGCCGTTGTTAACTACAGTGAAAATGTCTTTGAAGCTGCCGCCATGCAGCCAGTAATTGTCAGTGAGGTTCGGGCCTATACCACCTCCACCGTCGAGGGCATGACATGAAGCGCAGTTGGTGTTGAATATGGACTGTCCGCTGGCTATCACCGCAGGGTCATCACTCATTACGGGGTTGTTCACATCGATGGTTTCTACGGCTCCGCTGGCCTCCAGTGAAGCTCGTTTTGCTTCAGCTTCTTTCATTTCAAGCGCATATTCCTCTTCCATCAAAGGAAGGTAGTCTACTACGTGGTATACAATCATGTAAATCACGGAAATGATGATGGTGGCATAAAACAGCCATTTCCACCAGGGGGGCAGGTGGTTGTCCAGCTCCTTAATGCCGTCGTAATCGTGATCCAGCATTACCGCTTCTTCTTTTTCCAGGGGTACTGCCCTTGTGAGGCGGGCATTTAGCTGCTCCCAAAGGCTTGGCTTGGCTTCCGGGGGCTGTTTTGCATCAGCCGACGCCAGTACGCCTTCTTTCTTCAATATTGTCTTCAGCACCATCACCAGCATGATGGCCACAATGAGCACCAGGATAGCCACTACCAGCACTGCGCCGGCTACTACCAGCGTTAGCAGGTCCTGGTCGGTCATTTGCGCCGACTGGGCGAGGGTCGTAGAGCCTGTTAGCAGGGCCACTCCCAAAATCAATGTTTTTAATATTTTTTTATGAAAAGCATTCATATTCTTCTGTCATTTATTGCTTTATAATTTCACCAGTATTGTCGCCGTCTTCAAACGGCAGGTTTTTCATTTTCTTAATGTCTTTTTTGCTGATCTTAAACACATAGACCAGCAGGCCCAGAAAGAACAGGAAAAAGATGATAAGCGATATGATGGGCCATACCTCTACATTTTCGATCCGTTCGAAATAGTGCTTGAACATTATTGTTTATCGTTTGTCTTGTCTTCCACTTTGATATCCGTGCCCAATCGCTGCAGGTAGGCAATAAGCGCTATGATCTCCAGGTCAGGACTCGTATTGAGCCCGGGCATGGCTTTTTGCAGGTCTGCTACGATTTCGTTTGCTTGCTTTTCTGCGTCTTGTACGGCCTGGTTTTCATACCCTTCGGGATACGGCACCCCCAGCTTTCGCATGGCCGCTATCTTTTTGGGGATAATTTCTTTGTCGTAGTACTGCCGGTACATCCAGGGATAAGCGGGCATGATTGACCCCGGAGAAGTAGTGGTGGGGTCGTACATGTGGTTGTAGTGCCAGTCGTGGCCATACTTGCCGCCCAGGCGGTGAAGGTCGGGTCCGGTGCGCTTGGAGCCCCAAAGGAAGGGGTGGTCGTAGACGAACTCTCCGGCTTTGGAGTACTCCATGTCGTCGGGGTCGTACCGCAGCACTTCCGCCCTGAAGGGTCTGATCATTTGTGAATGACAGGTGTTGCACCCTTCTTTTATGTACAAGTCGCGGCCGGCGAGTTCCAGTGGCGTATAAGGCTGCACGCTGGCAATCGTTGGCACATTAGATTTCACAAGGAAGGTGGGAACCATTTCGATGATACCTCCTATCAGGATGGCGATAAGGGAGAGCACAGTAAACAGTACGGGCTTTCGCTCCAGCACCGCATGCCAGTGGCCACCTACTATCTTTTTCTTTTCCAGCGCCGGCGCTTCCGCCTCTTCTTCGGCAGCAAACTTTCCCTGAGCCATCGTTTTGAAGAAATTGACGATCATGATCACTACGCCTATCAGGTACAATGTGCCTCCAAAGGCGCGGAACACATACATGGGGATGATTTGCGTAACGGTGTCCAGGAAGTTGTTGTATTCTAATTTACCAAACTCATTGAATTGGAACCACATAGCGCTTTGTACGAAAAACGATGCATACAATGGCAGGGCGTAAAACACGATTCCCAGTGTGCCGATCCAGAAGTGCCAGTTGGCCCATTTGGTAGAGTACAATTTGGTGTTCCACAGTTTTGGGATCATCCAGTAGAGGATTCCAAATGTAAGAAAGCCGTTCCAACCGAGGGCGCCGATGTGCACGTGCGCAATGATGTAGTCGGTATAGTGCGCCAGGGCATTGAAGTTTTTAAACGATAGCATGGGCCCCTCGAATGTAGCCATACCGTAGGCGGTGATGGCCACCACCATAAATTTGAGAACCGGGTCTTGTCGCACGCGATCCCAGGCGCCGCGCAGTGTGAGAAGACCGTTCAGCATACCGCCCCAGGATGGCGCGATGAGCATAAACGAAAATACTACACCCAGCGATTGAGCCCAGTCGGGCAGCGAAGTATAAAGCAGGTGGTGTGGCCCGGCCCATATATAAATGAAGATGAGCGACCAGAAGTGTATGATAGAAAGCTTGTAGGAGTATACCGGGCGGTTAGCGGCTTTGGGCAGGAAGTAGTACATAAGGCCGAGAAATGGCGTGGTGAGGAAAAATGCCACGGCGTTGTGGCCATACCACCATTGCACCAGCGCGTCCTGCACGCCTGCATACCAGGAATAGCTTTTGAACAGAGAAA
>CAYUJK010000240.1:0-6064 GCA_964444895.1 uncultured Roseivirgaceae bacterium | reverse complement strand
GTTACATCCTTGAGTTCAATCTTGCCATGCTCTTTATGAGTACCTCGGGTGCACTAGGTCGGAGCATCGATTTGGCTCCGCCTGTCATTATTTTCATCAGGTGCCTGTTGGCTGGCATTTTTTTGTTTATGTTTATTAGATGGCGGGGCATTTCTTACAGGATACTTCACCGTCGGCATTTCCGTGTTATCTTTATTAGTTCGGTGTTTCTTGGCGTTCATTGGGTTACGTATTTTTATGCGTTGCATAAGTCGAATGTGGCCATTGCAATGTTGTCGCTGTTTACCTATCCGGTGATGACCACCTTACTTGAGCCGCTGATACTAAGGACACGATTCCTCTGGTCCAATTTGCTGCTGGCCTTTATTGTATTGGTAGGTGTTTTCTTCATGGCGCCAGCATTCACGCTGGAAAATGACATTACCCTGGGATTGGTCATCGGGCTTTTTTCTGCATTTCTCTACTCCATTCGTAACCTCCTGTTGAAAAAGAATATCGTTCAGTATTCGGGTGTTACGCTCATGTTTTACCAGCTCGCTATCAATGCTGTTTTGTTAGTACCTGTGGTCTTTATTTTCGATGTAGAAAAGGTGTTGCCCCAACTGCCGTCATTGGTCACGCTGGCCCTGCTGACAACAGCTATTGGCCATACCCTTTTTGTGATGAGTTTTAAGAAATTCTCTATTACCGCGGTGAGCATCATGAGCAGTTTGCAGCCTTTGATGGGCATTGGCATAGCCTACCTTTTTCTCGGCGAAACACCGGCCTACAAAACCATGATTGGAGGTGGTCTTATCCTTGTGACGGTGGTGATTGAGAGTGTTAGGGCTGTGCGAGCATAGCTCAGCTATTTCACTATGCTCAACCTCCAATTGTCAGGGTGGTTTTTCCAGTTTACGCCTACCATATTGTCCTGTCCGTGCCGGGTGATTTCCAGGTCAACGAATGCATTTTCAATGGGTAGCCGGTGAATAGATACATATTCCAGGTAGGTAGGCAGCATCGGCTTGTGGAAAGAAATTTCATTTTTTACAGGGGATATTTTTACCTGCAAAATGGCTTTTAGAAACAGAAATACTGCAGCTACTGACCAGGCCTGAGGGGAACAGGCTACCGGGTAGGCAGTGGGGCCTTCGCCTTTTCTTCGGTTTATGCCGCAGAAGAGTTCGGGTAAGCGCTGCAGACTAATAAACAGTGAGGCATCAAACATTGCCGTCATCAGTTTCAGGGCTTCCGTTCTATACCCATACCGCGACATGCCATCGGCAATCAAGGCAACGTCATGGGGCCATACTGAGCCGTTATGGTAAGACATAGGGTTGTAGCGTCTTTCCTTGCTGGATAGCGTCCGTATACCCCAACCCGAAAACATATCGGGCTCCATTAGCGTTTTCACTAATTTTTTTGCTTTGCCGGGATCTGCGATCCCCGTGAAGAGCACCTGTCCGGCGTTGGACGTTTTTACCCGGCAGGGGTGTTTAGCTCCGTCAAGTGCCAGCACGTAGGTATTGAGGTCGTCATCCCAAAAGTCTTCATTAAATTTTCTCTTTAGTTCTTTTGCTTCTTCTTCCCATCTTTCTGACAAGTCTCTTAATCCCAATGACTTGGCGAGCTTGGCGGCGTGGACTTTGGCGCTGTATACGTAGCCCTGCACCTCGCAAAGGGCTATGGGGGGCTTTGCCAGTGTGCCATCCTCAGAAAATACAGAGTCAAAGCTGTCTTTCCATCCCTGGTTGGTGAGCCCGTTTTTTGCCTTATGATGATATTCGACGAAGCCGTCACCGTCAAGATCTCCGTATTCGTCGATCCATTTTATGGCTGCGGTGATATTAGGCCATAGCTGCCTGATGCTATGGGTGTCTCCGGTACGGTCAAAATATTCTCCTGCCAGTACGGCAAACAGCGGTGTAGCATCTATGGTGCCGTAGTATTGACGGAAGGGGACCTCATTCATGGCCACCATTTCTCCACCGCGGGTTTCGTGAAGAATTTTGCCCGGTTCTGCGTCAGCATCCTCCCGTAATTCGTTGGATTGATTCGCAGCGAGGAACATCAGCACGTCTTTGGATAAGTCAGGAGCAATCCAAAGCGTTTCCAGGGCGGTGATGATACCATCTCTGCCAAAGGCCGTATTATACCAGGGCACTCCGGCGTAGGGATATTTGCCATGGGAAGTATCAGCCAGGAGTGATATGAGGTCCGTTTTGGAGCGGTTTAGCCAGTGGGTAAACTGCTCGTTATTGGTTTCTATCGTAGGAAAATAGGCTTTGGCGCTTTCCAGGTCGGGAATCATTTGATCAGTCAAGGGCATATATTCATTGTTTTTTTGCGTGAGACTGCCTGTTTCGAAGGAGATGGAATAGTCAATTTTTATCGTTGCTTTAGGTTGGATGATTATGTCGAAAAGCAGGGTGTGTTCATCACTTTCAGCTTCCCTGAAAGGGCTTGAAAACTGTATTTCGGCGCGGCGAATCACTTTGTCAAGTCCCTCATAGGAAAGGGTGATATGGTTGCCATGCATTGTTTTTGGGGGAAATAGCACACCCCGGTGTTGACGATTGAGCCCCCTCACTTCAAAGATATCGCGAAAGTCCCCAGCTACTTTTAAGGATAGGATAAGATGATGGGTTTCATTGTTGTAGTTTTCGAGTTTGATTTTTTCATGAAACCGGTTGCCTTTTACCGACTGCGTACGCCTTACGTGCATTGTACCCTGATGCAAGAAGGTGCCATTTTCAAGGGGTAGTATCGGGTTGGTAAGGTCTACCGAAAGAATTTCATTTTCTTCTTTGATGGTAGAGCTTAGCAAGGTAGGGCGCGTGTCATTGATCTTCAATTCTAACTGGCTGATATACCGGGTATCGCGGAAGTAGAGCCCCTGAATGCCTTTCCCGAATGGCAAGATATCTCCCCACCTGTCAAATATCCCGAAGGTGTCGCAGTGGTTCAATACTTGTACCCGGTCATCGGCATAGGTAGAATCAGCGGAGATATAGTATTTGTTGTCTTCCAGTCGAATTACTTTTTCATTTTTTGTATTTGTGATCATTGATTTTTAACAGTTTGAGGTTTCACACCTTTAAGAGTAGCCCTTAGGTCCGGCGAAATGAACACTTTCTTTGACTTGCGAGGTACTAACGTTTCGTATAGCTGGAGGTAGTTTTCCATCATAACACGTGCACTGAACCGGCGTTCGAATGTAGCCCTTACATTGTGCCGATCTATGAGGTCAACGTTATTCAGGGCTTTTACAGCTTCTTCGATGCTATCGACAATGAAACCCGTTTCTCCTTCATCAATGATCTCTGGCACGGATCCGTGGCGATAGGCGATTACTGGCGTACCGCAAGCCATTGCTTCGATCATCACCATGCCAAAGGGTTCCGGCCAGTCGATAGGGAATAACAACGCTTTCGCTTTTCCGAGAAACTCTTCTTTGCCATCTTCACCGATTTCGCCAATAAACTCCACGTGGGGTTGTTCCATCAGTTCTTTGATGAGCTTCTGATAATAGTCTTCATCGGCTTTGTCGATTTTGGCGGCGATTTTGATTTTTACTCCGGCATGCTTAGCTATTTCTATCGCTCTGTCGGGTCTTTTTTCAGGCGATATCCGGCCGATAAACGCTACATAGTCGCCTTCACCATCGCGCCTGTTGTAAAGGTTCAGCGGCAGCCCGTGATATACCGTACCGACCCAGTTGGCGTTCAGTAGCGGATTTCGCTGAGCGTTTGAGATTGATACTACGGGCTGATCGGCAAATTTGTGGTATACATAGGCGAGGTCAGGGATGTCCAGCCTGCCGTGGAGGGTAGTTAATCTCGGTCTTTTTAGCAATGCCGATACCGGAAAATGTAGATAGTCTGTGTGAAAATGGATAATGTCAAATTCTGCGGATCGTTCGATGACCTCCTGCATTTGTACGATGTGATGCGCCAGAGGGTCTTGTACAAATTCGTTGAGCCGCAGGGCCTGGTTTACGTGGCTTACCAGCCTGGCAGACGTTTGCGAGTCGCCCGAGGCGAAGAGCGTAACGTCGTGTCCGTTTTTCACCAGTTCTTCGGTGAGATAAGATACTACTCTTTCGGTTCCTCCGTACATCCGCGGCGGAACGGATTCATATAGTGGAGATACTTGTGCTATTTTCATGATTCTTTGATGTTAGTCTAACAGATAGAAACCAATAAAAGCCCGGTTTTGTGCAAGCAGTAAAAGTACGTAACCCAGCTTTATGGGCTGTAACCTGTAACTCGCTGTGCCAGGGCAAAAAATCTGGGGCAGCCGGTAAAGGCCGCCCCGAAGAGGTTAACTATTGACTATGAGATGGCAATCGTTCTAACGGGTTTTTTCCTCGCTTCCTCTTTTTTGGGAATAACAAGGTATAGTATGCCGTCAGAATATTTGGCCTTGATTTTATCTGTCTCTACCGTATTGGGCAGGTAGAAGGTACGTTTAAAAGATTGATAGCTGAATTCCCTGCGTGTGTACTGGGCTTCTTTTTCACCGTCCTTGGCTGCGGCTTCAGACCGGATAGAGAGCATGTCGTTGTCCAGCTCTACGCGAAAATCCTCTTTTTTCATTCCCGGTGCTGCTACTTCTACCCTGAAGTCGTCGTTTGTTTCTGCAATATTGACTTTAGGTAGTGTTCCACCTTCACTGGTCCAGTCGGGCCAGGTGAAAAGGTCCCGGGTAGAGAAATCGTCGAAAAAGGAACGTGTTGGTGAATTCCAATTACTTCTTACTAAGCTCATAATCTTCAAATTTTAATGTTAAACCATTTAACAATTTTTTTTGTCAAACAAGAACCAGCTCAAACAAGCCGGCACACTAAAACTCAAAAACAAACTTAACTGAAGGAAAACCGCGCGGTTTCTTTTTTCTGAAAGATTCAATCGTTGTGCCAAAGGCTTACAACCGGAATCGTGTCATACTAAGGGGAAAATTTTGACACTTTCGGTGTGAAAAAATGACAGTATAACGCATATATGCCGAGTATCCTGTAATAGTCTTTGTAGTCCGTTTCTGTAGTGCTGCTATTTGAAAAAGAGGGCTTTTGAGCCCCCGTTCCCAGGTTCTAAAGCCCGAAAGCGTAATAGTAGGTGCCCGGGACATCTTCATACACACCTTCCAGCAAGACACCGCCTTTTTTATCTTTCAACAGCGCCACAAGGTCGTCGGGCGTACTTACCGATTTGCCATCTGCTTTGGTAATAATGAAACCTTCTCGAATATCGGTTTGCTTGGAGAGCTTTCCGGCATAAAGCTTTTTCACCTTTACTCCGCCATTTATTTCCAACTTTTTAGCCGTCTCCCGGTCTATTTCTTCAAAGTCTGCGCCTAGCACATTCAGGATTTTACTTTTGTTTTTGGCTACAAACCGGGTTTCGCCGTCCAAATTTTTAAGTTTTACCTTGAGGAGTTTGTTTTTGCCGTTTCTGTTGATTCGAACCTCTATTTCGTCGCCGGGGCGATGACGGGCTATGATCTCCTGAACCTCCGGCGCGGAAGTTACCTCAGCGCTGTTGACTTCAAGGATGACGTCACCGGCTTTTATGCCTGCATCCTCGGCAGCACTGTTTTCGGCTACGCTGTCAATGTAGACTCCTCTGCTAATATTCAAGTCTTTTTCGCGGACAAGATTGCCATCAATGCCCCGAATGGTAACACCCAGGTATCCACGCTGTACGACGCCGTATTTCAGCAGGTCGTCGATCACTTTATTGACAATGTTGGAGGGTATTGCAAATCCGTAGCCTGCATAAGCACCTGTAGGGCTGGCAATGGCAGTATTGATGCCGACCAACCCGCCTTGCAGGTTTACAAGTGCGCCCCCACTGTTGCCCGGGTTGATGGCTGCGTCGGTTTGGATAAAGGACTCGATGGCATACCGGTCTCTTAAAATATTAATATTGCGCGATTTTGCACTGATAATGCCTGCGGTTACGGTTGAGTTCAGGTTGAATGGGTTGCCCACCGCCAATACCCACTCACCTACCTTAATGTCGTCAGAATCGACCATTGGCAGCGTAGGCAGTCCCTTTTCTTTTATTTGTATAAGGGCGAG
>CAYUJK010000239.1:4787-6071 GCA_964444895.1 uncultured Roseivirgaceae bacterium | reverse complement strand
GAAACCGACGTGGCGATCTGGTTCATTGGAGCGCTGAATAAGCAGCGGTGGAAGTAGAGAGAGGTGGAAATGGGAAGATCGGAAGGTGAGAAGAGAGGAGGATTTCTATTCCACTTCCCGAAAGCTTTCGGGACCATCATTCCAACAACCAAAGCTAAATTCGAAAAACTTACTTTTATGTACCCATGATCAAACTAATAGAATGCCCCCGCGATGCAATGCAAGGAATAGAACCCTTCATTCCCACAGAAAAAAAGGTGGAGTATTTGAACGCCCTGTTGAAAGTAGGTTTCCATACGCTTGACTTCGGGAGTTTCGTATCGCCAAAGGCCATCCCCCAGATGAAAGACACGGCTGAAGTGGTCAGGGAATTAGATCTTACCCATTCAAACACCGGGCTGCTCGCCATCGTAGCTAACGAACGGGGAGCCACAGAGGCCTCCGCTTTTGAAGAAATCACGTATCTCGGCTATCCCTTTTCGATCTCCCCCACCTTTCTAAAAAGAAACATCAACAGCACCCTTGAAGAAGCATTTTCTCGCGCCGAGGCCATCCAAAATATTTGCCTGAAACACGAAAAAACATTGGTAGCCTACGTTTCAATGGCTTTTGGCAATCCGTACGGCGACGAGTGGAGTGAGGACATTGCGCTGAAGTGGATAGAGAAATTAGTGCGATCGGGCATTGAGATCATCTCGTTGTCCGATACCGTTGGAATGGGTTCACCGGAGGCTATCGCTGGTCTGTTTGCAAAGGCTATCGCCAGCCACCCGGAAGTAGAATTCGGCTTTCACCTCCATACCACGCTTCACCAATGGGACAAAAAGATCAATGCGGCTTATGAAAGCGGATGCCGGCGCTTCGATGGAGTAATCAATGGCTTGGGAGGGTGCCCCATGGCGGGCGACAAGCTGGTGGGGAATGTGAGCACCCGGCTTTTACTCAACTTCTTTACAGGTAAAAATGAACCCGCCGGCCTGAACGCTTCGATGTTTGAAATGGCAGAACAAAAAGCGTTGGAATTATTAAATGATGCAGGCCGTACCACGACCAGGCAAGCGAGGAGTTGACACTAATGTTCTGTCTTACGTTCGGGTTAAAGAACGCACGTAGACGCTATAGAAAATGTCCGGGAAAACCCGTTAGATAGTTTAAAATATTGAATAACAGAAATTTATCAAAAGCTCACTGCCTGACATATTTATGCTTACTATTGTTTTATTTTTGGCATTAATGTAAAATTGCAGGGTTTTTCAACGTTACAAACAGTAAACCATTTTTTTT
>CAYUJK010000239.1:0-4687 GCA_964444895.1 uncultured Roseivirgaceae bacterium | reverse complement strand
AGTTCTTTACCTCCTTCTTTTTTCTACAGAAAATACTCATCCTCCTGATTTTCATCAGTTTTCACAAAACATATTTTTGCTTTTGAGCCGTTGAAAAGGTAGATTTATACATGACAGCGGCTTTCGGCCCTGTTATTTTTTTCTTCCTGTATTTTCCACCTTCAAAAGCTTACCACTATGAAAGTATATGACGAGAAGCACATCAAAAACATCGTATTGATTGGAGGGGCGAAATGCGGCAAGACCACCCTTGCCGAAACCATGCTCTTTGAGGCCGGGCTCATCAACCGGCGCGGAACGGTAGAAGACAAAAATACCGTATCGGACTACCACGAGATAGAACACGAGCGCGAAAACTCCGTCTATGCCACATCCATGCACACCGAGTGGCGCGACTACAAGATCAACATCATCGATACCCCGGGCCTTGACGATTTCATGGGAGAGATCGTGTCGTCCCTTCGCGTGGCAGACACCTGCGTGCTGGTGATCAACAGCCAGCAGGGCGTAGAGGTGAGCACAGAGCTGGTGTGGAACTACGTGGACCAATTTAAAAAACCGGTGATCATCGCCATGAACCAGCTTGACCACCCCAAATCGAATTTCGATGTAGCGTATGAATCCGTCAAAAGGCGATTTGGAGGGGCCGCCATCCTCATGCAGTATCCCGTGAACCAGGGCGAAGGATTTAACGCGATCATCGACCTGCTGAAAATGACAATGTACAAATTCCCCAAAGAAGGTGGAAAGCCCGAAAAACTGCCCATTCCCGATTCAGAAAGAGAAAGGGCCAATCAACTGCACAATGAACTGGTGGAAAAAGCCGCAGAAAATGACGAAGAACTAATGGAATTGTATTTTGAAAAAGGCGAATTGGATGAAGACGAAATGCGCAAGGGCTTGAAAATAGGGATGATGCGCCACGAGGTTTTCCCGGTATTTTGCCTGTCGGCCAAAAACAACATGGGCAGTGGCCGGATGATGGGATTTATCGACAACGTAGCCCCCTCCGCCATCGAAATGAACCCCGAAATTACTACTGAAGGCGAAGAAGTGAAGTGTGATCCCAGTGCACCCACCTCGCTTTTTGTGTTTAAGACCATAGTGGAGCCCTTTCTTGGCAAGATCACCTTTTTTAAGGTGACTTCCGGCGTGCTAAAATTGGGAGAAGACCTGGTGAACAACCAAACAAATACAACCGAGCGGTTCTCACAGCTTTTTATTATGGATGGAAAAAACAGGCATAATGTAGAAAAGTTAATAGCCGGCGACATCGGTGCTACGGTGAAGCTCAAAAACACCCATACCAACCACACACTGCACGACAAGTCAGTCAGTTTCGAGTTTGTACCCATGGAGTTTCCCGAGCCACGTATTCGCACCGCCATCAGAGCCAAAAACAAAAACGATGATGAGAAGCTGGCGGAAGTGCTGCGAAATATCAGGGAAGAAGACCCCACCACGCAATTCGAATATTCGAAGGAACTAAAGCAATTGATACTGTCGGGACAGGGCGAGTTGCACTTTGCCGTCACACTCTGGAAGCTGAAAAATATTTACCAGGTGGATGCCGAGTTGATCGAACCCAAAATTCCTTACCGGGAAACCATCCAAAAAGCAGCGGATGCCTCTTACCGTCATAAAAAGCAATCGGGCGGCGCCGGTCAGTTTGGGGAAGTATTCATGCGCATAGAGCCTTACTTTGAGGGGATGGCGGAGCCTAAAGATTTCAATGTGAGAGGAAAAGAAGTTATAGACCTTCCCTGGGGAGGTAATTTGGTGTTTTACAACTGCATTGTAGGCGGTGTGATCGACGCCCGTTTTATTCCCTCTATCCTGAAAGGTGTGATGGAAAAAATGGAGGAAGGCCCCATCACCGGATCGTATGTTCGCGATATCAGGGTGATGGTGTACGACGGCAAAATGCACCCGGTAGACAGCAATGATATTTCGTTCAAAATTGCGGGCGCCATGGCTTTCAGGCAGGCCTTCATGAGCGCCGATCCAAAGCTTCTGGAGCCTATTTATGACATCGAAATAATGGTGCCTGAAGAGCTGATGGGCGAGGTGATGACCGATTTGCAAACACGGCGTTCCGTGATTCAGGGCATGGATGCCAGGGATCATTACCAGATCATTAAGGCCAAAACACCCCTGGCTGAACTGCACAAATACACCACCACGCTGCGGTCGCTAACACAAGGCAAGGCGAGCTTCCGGGCCAGGTTTGCAGAGTATCAGCCGGTACCCTTCGACCTGCAACAAAAACTGATGAAAAACCAGCACGAAGAGGTGCTGGGATAGTAAGAGACTATCTTCCAATGATCGCCTCAATTTTCTTGCGAAGGCTGAGGTGATCATTTGGCTTCTCTACCCGGCGGTTAATAAAACCTACGTAAAACTTCATGCTTTCTGCAGTCATCAGCGGGACAAAATCGTCGCGGTTACCGAAGCCGAAATGCAGCATCCCATTTTCGGAATCTGCGCCTGCTTCAGAGTTTCCCAGGTAAGAAAATGAATCGACATGAGGGTCTTGCTTTTGCATGGCCACAAAAAATACCCGCTTCACGTCGCGATCGCCAAAGTATGCCCACAGCCAGCTTCCGTATAGCTTTTCGCCTTTGTAAAAATCATACACGTCAAACCGGGGCCCCCCAAGGTTGGTACCGTAATATTGGTTTTCGGGATTGTACCTTCCGGCTACCACACCATTGTATACAAATGAATAGCTGTGCGAGGGATCTGTTTTCTCTATCTGAACTACGGCATAGCGATTGTGAAACACCCAGGTCCACTGCCAAAGACCGCTTTTGGAAACCGTGCGGATAGACCTTCTGTTCATTTTTTCCGACTCACATTTGTTAAAACCCGGGTGACCTACCCCGTCGTCCTCAGAGCCATACACAAAATTTGGCAAGCCCCTGAACGAAGTAGCCGCTGCCTCCGGGTAGCTCCGTTCCGATGAGGGTCGGAAGTCTACCCAGTCGTTGCCCGCCTTATCTACGATGCGTGAAAATGCCCCCCCTGCTTTGTCATAGTAGTAAGTGGCATTTTTGGTGTAGACGATGAAGTGGTCTACTCCCCTGTAGGTGCCCTCAGTGATGGTGACGGAGTAGAGGTCATAGCAAATAAAAATAGCACTTAGGCTAAGAAAAAGTTTCATACAGAGTAGGGATAAATTTCCAAAAAAGAACCGGGAAACTGCAAAACCATTTCAATTTCAAAATTATATGGATAAATTCAAATTTCGGTACTTACTATTTGATCAATGGAAAACAAGGAAGTGCAAAACATTCGGCGGATGATGGTAAAGGTGTTTGAAGGCTCGGCCTGGCATGGTCCTGCCATTATGGACATCATCGGGGATATCAGCGCTGAGCGGGCGTTTAGAAAGTTTGAAAACATACATTCCATCGCCGAGCTTACTGCCCACATGGCTACCTGGAAACAATTTGCAGTGGCGCGGCTCCGGGGCAATGACCAGTTTGAGATTACCACGCTCACCGACTGGAAAACTTTCTCTAATCATAGCGAAAAAACCTGGAACGATATCAGGCAACAGCTTGTCGAAAACCAAAACGCGCTGGTGCAAGAACTGGATCGCATTTCCGACCTGAAGCTCACCGACCTGGTCTACAACCGGCCCTATGATTTTTATACACTTTTACATGGCGTGATTCAGCACGATATTTACCACGGCGGACAGATTTCATTATTAAAAAAACAATAAAAAGTGATATAATTGCCCATAATCCAAAATCCAGAAAAATGAAAAAGACTACAACCACAATCCTCGGCATTCTGATTGCCATTTTTTCCGTTCAATTTGCCTACTCACAAAAGACCTTCGAAGGCTCGATTACCTTTGACATTGAATACGGTACTCTGCCCGATGTGCCTGGCATAGAAAACATGCTCCCTAGTGAGATGACGGTGTACATGAAAGACAAAAAGTCGAGAATAGAACAGATAATGGGCGACTCCGGCGGTAAAAACGTGGTCGTGTATGATCACGAAAACAGTATGGCATTCGTGGCCATGGATATGATGGGCCAGAAAATGCTGATCAACATAGATGAAGAATCATTTCGCGAAAATATTGAGAAAAGCAAAAATGCCGAGGTAGAGTATTTCGAAGAGTACAGAGAGATTCTCGGCTATAAATGCCAAAAGGCTGTGATCCAATCTTCGGGCAATGCCATCACCGTGTTTTTTACGGAAAAAATTCCCAACTACATGAACCAGGAATTGATGAACCTGAAGGGTATGCCTATCCAATACGAGATCAGCCAAAACGGGATAGAAATGAAAATGACGGCCACAAAAATAGACCGTTCCTCTGTGCCGGAGAACAGCTTTGTGAAGCCGGAGGGTTATCATGAAATGGACGTGAATGATTTTAAAAATATGACAGGTCAGGATTTCAAATTCTGACGCCTGGTTTTTAGCGATTTTTTAAACCCTTAACCGAACAGATGAAAGCACGAGGGCATTTTACGAACAGGTTTGGCTTTATTGCGGCGGCGGCAGGAAGCGCTGTGGGCTTGGGGAATATCTGGAAATTTCCCTTTGAAGTAGCCAGTGGCGGCGGCGCAGCTTTCG
Organism: uncultured Roseivirgaceae bacterium; assembly: GCA_964444895.1. Taxonomy (GTDB): domain Bacteria; phylum Bacteroidota; class Bacteroidia; order Cytophagales; family Cyclobacteriaceae; genus CAJXNP01. The sequence goes on along the minus strand of CAYUJK010000239.1, from coordinate 85 downwards.
TGATCATGTACCTCGTCTTTTGCTTTGTGTTGTGTTTTCCTGTGATGGTAACCGAGATTGCTATCGGCAGAAAAACCCAGAAAGA
>CAYUJK010000238.1:0-6077 GCA_964444895.1 uncultured Roseivirgaceae bacterium | reverse complement strand
CCGGACACCGGTAGCTTTTGTAAATCTCGGTAACAGTGTCAATACCATCCTTTTCCCCGGCAATTCTGATATCCGCTATTAGTATATCCGGGCAGAGTTCCGTTACCAATTGCATCGCCTCTTCTGCGGTGGTGGCATTGCCCAACACTGCATAGCCGAGGCTCTTTAGCTTTTGCTTTAAATCTTCAGCTAAAAGTAAATCATCTTCTATGGTGATAATTCGGTAGTTCACAAGGTTTCATTTCAACAAGTTAATTTAGAAAAATATCGCCAAACTGCTAAGAATCGTGTTGTGATGTTTGTCTTTCCAAAATAACCGACTTTGGAATTGAAACCGAAAAATATTTCGCCAATTGCTTCCGCGGGTACGCAGAAAGGACTAATTATCTGTATGAAGAATTAGTCCACCTTAATATTCAGCTCCTTCAGCAGCCTCTCCTTAGACGGTTTGGGTATGGAAAACTTGTCGTTGCCTACGTGCACGTGGTTGTCTTCTATTTTTTCGATCTGCTTCAGGTTAATGATCACTGAGCGGCTCAGCCAGAAAAATTCTTTGTAGTGGGCCAGCGTGCTGCTGTAGAATTCGCGAAGGGTGGATTTGAACAGAGGTATTTTTTCGTTGCCCGTGCTATCAATTTTCACGTAGTGGTCATTGGCCTGCACCACGGCAATGTCGCTTACCATGATGCTGTAATAATTTCCCCTGCCAGTGTTGATCCAGAGCTTGTCTTCTTTATGGGGCTTTACGAAGAGAGTGATGTTTTGCGGCTGCTCCGGTTTCTGGTTCAGCTTTTCCAGGGCCAGTTCTATGGCTCGGACAAGCCCTTCTTTGTCATAGGGTTTTTTCAGAAAGTGGATGGGGAGCGTTTTCTTTGCCAACTCAAAGCATTCCTGGTCAGGCAGTCCGGTAAGGTAGATAAAAGGAATAAAATGGGTGTCGTTGATATGCTGTGCAATTTTTATCCCGCCAAATTTATCAGTGCCGAGTTCGATATCGAGCAGTACAAGGTGAGGTGTCTTTTCTTTCATGATCTGCATGGCATCGTGGAAAGAACCTGCCGGGCCCAAAAATTCAATACCGGGAAAGAGCGCCGACAGCTCGTCTATTAAAATGCCTGCATCCAGAAAATCATCTTCTACTACTAATATTTTCTTCTTCATAGGTACGAAAAACAGATTATGCGTTACGGTTGTTTTTCGTTGGTTGGTTGACGCATATTATCCTGATAAAGTTAATCGAAAAATTTGAGCTATTGCAGTGGAAATAGAAATTCGTTGATAAGGCCTCCTTCATGCCTCACGTTAATGCTGCCATTCAGTTGCTTCACATAGCTCTTTACGATCTCGCTTCCCCAGCCTCCTCCCGGGCTACCATTATGCTGCAACCCCTGCCCATTGTCCCTGATCACCAGGCGGTAGTTTTCCTTTGTTTTTTTAAACAGCAGTTTAATTAGCGGGAAATCGACATTTTCAAAGGCATGCTTGATAGAATTCGTAACCGTTTCGGAAATGATGAGCGCTATGGGAATGGCTACATTCAGGTGCAGCGTTACTTCATCGCTCTCCACATCAATGTTGATTTTTTCTTCCATGCCGTGCGCCGTCATCAGCTTTTCTTTAAGCATAGAAAGAAACTTGCACATCTCCACCTCCCTGTTTTCCGGCTGATCGAACAGGTAATCTTCCAGCGCCGTGAGCGCCAGGATCATGTTTTCCGCCTTTTCCAGCTCTATGGCCGACCGTTCGTCGTTAAGCTCCCTCTTTAGCAGCTTCAGGATGTTTCGCACGCGCAAGAGACCGTTTTTGGTTTGATGGCGTATGTCGGCTTTTTGGATTTCGATGATGCGGTTCTTTTTTAGAAGTTCCACATTCTGCTGCCGGATCTTTCTGCGGTTTGCCCAAATAATGCTTCCCAGCATGATGAAAATAAGTGCTATTGCCGAGAGGGCGAGTATCCACACTTTTTGCCTGCGGTTTTCTTCTATGGCAAGCGAAGCCCTCTGCTCCGCAATCACTTTCTCTTTCTCCACCTCCCGCTTTTCCAGCTCCTTATTCCACTCCGCCACCCGTATTCGCTCTTCATTGATCAGGCTGTCTTTCAGGGCATGGTATTTTTGCGAATACAGGTAGGCTTTTTCATAATTGCCCCATTTTTCATAAAGTTTTTGGTATTGTTGATACACCTGGAAAATGAGGGATTGGTCTTTTAATTCATGGGCCAACTTTGTTGCTTCTTGCAGAGAGGTTTCGGCCTTGGTAAAATGATTTCGAGTGATGTAAAATTTCGAAAAACCCAACAGGGCCTCAATGGTAAGTGAAGGCATTTTTATGCTTCTACTGTAGTCCAATGCCTGAGATAAATGTGCGTGTGCATTGTCAAAATCATTTTCTTTGACATGAAGCTCGGCTAGATTAATGAGGGTAGTAGAGAGTAGTGCCAGGTCGTTCAATTGTGTTTTAATTTCGAAGGCTTTGTGTAAATAGTGCCTGGCGCTGTCCAACTGATGGGTATCTAAATAAGCCAGCCCTAGGTTGTTGTATGAGCCGGCTACACCAATTTGATCTTCTGTTTTTTCCCTGAACAACAAAGCCTGATGATGGTAGTAAATTGCTTGTTCATAGTTTTTGTTTTTATGCTGTAAGAGGCCAATCGAGTTATATACATTAGCTGATAATTTGTCAACAGGATGCATCTCCAATATCGCTATAGCTTCAAAAAAACTCTCTAAAGCATCTTCATAAAAATTTAAGTCAGAGTAAGCTATTCCTACGTTATTTAGATATCGTGCCATGAGGACGTGATCTCTTTCGTCTCTGGCAAGATGTATTGCTTGATTGTAGTAATTAATAGACTTTACTATCTCGCCGCGATCAGAATAAATGTTTGCAAGAACATTAAAAATGAACGACAGCACACGATTATCTGGAAATTCAGAATCGTTAGCCACAAGAATACTGTCTAATATTTTTATTGCCGAATCGTATTCCTTATTTGACTTTAAAGAGACCGCTTTTTTAAGTTGAAAAAGGATAGAAACTGTGTCGCTTAAGGGTTCTATCTCTTTTTTGGTTTTACCTGACAATGTTTCCGCCAGTAGAAAAAGTGAAAGGGTGATAAAACACCCCTTCAAGCCTACTCTATAAGTCTCCATCATCTTTTGACTTATCACCGGGACCATCATGACCAACTTCAAAAATAAACTCTCCGGTTGCTGACGGTTTAACATCGTGCTCATCTTTTTCACAGCTTGAAAAGATAGCAATAAATACTAAAGCAAATAAACATTTCAATACAGTTTTCATTGTTGAAAAAATTTGGGTAAAAGGGTTTCCCTTTCCCTTGCCGGCGTGGACGCGCCCGGTGTATCAATTTGAGCCGGTTGCATCCAGGCAAAGGGTTTCCCAAAAACGGAGTAGTGGTTCTCCTGGCAGCGACAGCGTTATTCTCCGACCAATAAGCCTGCTTGCAGGAGGAAAAATTTCGAAGCTTCATTAGTTATTAGAGAAAAAGAGAAAAAGTCGGATGGAAGAGAGAAAAAAATTTTTTTATTGAGAAAAGCCAAGGTGAAAGAGTACTGTAAGAGAATTCGCAACGAGCTGAATCACAAGTGAATGGGGCCACTATCCTGTCTCACTAGTCTTTGGAAAAGTTTGAGAATTCAAACCTATAAGGTTTTAAAAACCTTATAGGTTTACCTTTTTTACGATTGGCATACCTGCTTAGAGCAAGAGTACGACCAATGGACTCATTAGCCCCAAGCACTTGGTCAAAAACTAATTTTATCGACTCCCAATTTTCCGTACATTTATTTTTATTTTTTCCGTTCATGATCTACAAGTACATCCTATACATCTGGGTATTCGTTTGTTTTTATGGTGTGCCTTCCTTCTGTAAGGATACTGCCGGGCCTGTACCGCAAAATGTACAAGAGGTTTACCTGGAACTTGTCCGTAACATTGGTTCTTTGAAACCCGCTCCCTCACTCGTGATAGCAGAAACTTACAAGAAAGGGGACAAGCTCATCTACTATCTTCCAAAGCCCTCTCCCACTATTTACATCACAAGGGAGCTTATCGAATTCTGCGGCACTTATGGAAAGATGCAAAATAACCTGCTGGCATGCCTCCTGGGGCATGAGCTAGGCCATCACTTTCTCGACCACGGCGCCACAGAGTTTCTATCTATTTTTGAAAGCCGGGAATTAAGGAAAAATATCTCTGCGAAAGACGCTTCACTGGAAGAAGAGGCCGATGCCTTTGGGTTGGTCTATGGCTTTATGGCCGGGTTTAACACAATAGATCACTATGAAGAACTCCTCTCCGGAATCCGTCAGCGCTACTTCACCAGTAGCTCGGCTACAGATTTTGAAAGAAGAAGCCGGGCCGTCGCCTCGAAAATAGAGGAATTGAAAGTTTTGGCAGCATGCTACGAAGCCGGCCATATCCTGGCTGTTTCACAAAACTTCAACCTGTCCAACGTATGTTTCCGATTCATATCAGGAAAATTCCCAACCCGAGAAGTGCTCAATGCGATGGCCACCAACCACCTGAACAGGGTATTGGAAGCCCGCAAAAAGAATGAAGATTTTTATGCGTATCCCATAGAGTTCGACGAATCGTTCCGGCTGAAGCAAAAAAGCATTGACACCCGAGGTACAGAAGATCTTGCCACGAAAGAGGAGATAGACCAGTGGATCGATTCTGCCAAGCAGCTTTTGCGAAAGTCTGCCTCCATCTCGAAAAACTATACCACAGCCCAACAAAACCTCGCCATAGCCTATTTGCTGGAAGAGAACCCGGAAGCAGCACTCGGCATAATAAAAGAAATGGAGGCAGGTCCGGACGAACTCCCGGCCAACGCCCAATTGGTCCGCGCCATTGCTTATGCAAATATGGGTAACAAGGAGCAGGCCAACAAATACTTTAAATGGGCCTGTGATCAGGGGGCTTTCCGGTGCGCGTATAACTATTCACTCTTTAAAAAAAGAACAGAATACCTGGCCACAGCGAACCCCTTCGCAGACTACCTGACACAGCTCAAAAATTGGGTGTATGAATATTTTTCTGACGAAGATGCTACGCAACAATCCCCGAAATTTTTTGACTATGATTTCAGGGACGCTTGTTTCAGGACTGAATTGCCGGTGAACAAAGAGATCAACATTGGCGATATAAATAACCCCTTCGTCATTAAGCGCTCCGCAAGCAACGTTTGTGCCCAATTGACGATCATGCTGCCGGCAGGACGGCTTGAAGTAAGAACGCTAAAGCTAAGGAGCCCCTTGGCATACGACGAAAGCGAAAAGCCCGACTTTCGAATGGCAGGAACGGGGGGCAGGGAATACCTGTACTTTAAGTACGACGGTATTGTGCTTGAAGTAAGCGACGGCAGGGTAAGAAGCATTAGCAGAATTGTGAAATGAGTTTGAAGTTAGGCTCTTTAACTTTCCAAAAGTTTAGGACTTTTGGAAAGTTGTGGCTAACTCTCAAGGGTTTGATTCCAGCGGTTGATAATAGTTGAAACCCTTGTAGCATTTGTAGACCTTCTGTTCGAGGCTAAGCACGAATTCATTCTCTTTCGTCAGGTATTCGAGCTTGAGTTGATCTTCTGCAAGTAGTTCAGGCAATCTCAGCCGCAGCGTGTCTGTAAATTGATAAGCAGGCTCTTCCCCGGTTTTTTCTATTTTGACGATCACACTTTCGATGCGTTCATTGCCTTCTGTAAAACCCAAAGAACCGTCATCTGCTACTATTTCTTTTTGAAAAACAATGTACTCCCCACCTCCTACCGATGGCTTTTCGGAAAAGAAAAAGAAGTAAGCGAGGCCTGAAAAAACAAAGAAGATACCTACTGAGGCAGCTATGCGATAGTACATGTTTATCTGTCTGCCTTCGGAGCTGAAATTTTTGCTGTGCACTTCATTCAGCCTTGCTTTCATTTCAAGCCGATCTTTCTCCCTGATTTTTTCGATAAGGCCGCTGTAGAAAATTACGTCCTTCCGGAAATCAGTGTCGTCTTTTACCCTTTTTTCAAAAGCTTGTTTCTCCTCGAAGGTCATTTTGTCCTCCAGGTAGTT
>CAYUJK010000237.1:0-6083 GCA_964444895.1 uncultured Roseivirgaceae bacterium | reverse complement strand
TTTCCCTGCAGCTCATGCCCACCTGGATTCACCGCAACCTGGTAGCAAGCTCCCAGGAAGAAAATGACATTTACGCCATAGGTATTGCCGGCAGGCAAAAAATCACCTCACGCACGTCGCTTACCTTTGAATATTATCACCAGTTGAATAATGAAACTCCCGCGCTCAACCACAACGCCATTGGGATAGGGGTAGATATTGAAACAGGCGGCCATGTGTTTCAACTGCACCTCACCAACTCCCGCGCCCTGGTTGAAAAAGAATTTATCACCAATACGACTGGCGACTTCTTCGGAGGCGATATCCATTTCGGCTTCAATGTGGTGAGGGCTTTTCAACTCAAGCGCGGATGGTAAAAAGGACAACCTTCCCTGGAAGATAATCCGCGCCTGAATCGCCGGGACAAACTACTTGACAACTATGAGATAAACCCTATATTGCGCTCCAAAAACAACGATGCAAAAAGTAATTCTCGTCACAGGGGCTTCGTCTGGTATTGGTCTGGCCGTAGCAGAATACCTGGGAAAGAAAGGGCACAAAGTGTACGGCGCCAGCCGTTCAGCCAAAACCTCTGATCATTTTTCGGCCCTTAAAATGGATGTGACATCCGATGAGGAGGTGAAAAATGCTGTAGCCAGGATAGTGGCTGCCGAGGGAAAAATTGATGCTGTAGTAAATAACGCCGGCGTAGGCCTGGCCGGCCCCTTTGAAACCAGCAACCATAAGGAGATCAGGCAAGCGATGGAAACCAATTTTTACGGCGTAATCCGTGTGTGCCAGGAGGTGCTTCCGCAGATGAGGCTCCAGAAACAAGGGTATATCATCAATGTATCTTCCATCGGCTCTGCGATAGGCCTACCCTACCGCGGTTTTTATTGCGCCTCCAAATCGGCCGTTGACATCATGACCGAGGCCCTTCGCATGGAAGTAAAGCGCATGGGCGTGAACGTATGCCTGGTTCACCCCGGTGATGTGAATACACCTATCAGCGACCATCGTCTGGTAGCAGCCAGGGAAAACGATCCCGTGTATGGTCCTACGTTTCACCGCATCTATGAAAAAATAAACCTTGATGTGAAAGAGGGAATCGCGCCCGAAAAGTTTGGTCCGGTGATCGAAAAAATCATTTCTACCAAAAACCCCCGGCGCAATTACTATGTGGGGCACTTCACGCAGCGGCTATCAGTAAAGCTCAAAAAGCTGCTTCCCTACTACCTCTTTGAAAAAATCATCATGTCGCACTACCGCATCTAAGTGCGGCTGATATTAAAACAGGATTTCGATGCGGTGGAGGCCCTCCGTAAATTGATACGTGATGGTGTATCCGTGCCCATCGCAAATCTGCTTCACAATGGCCAGGCCAAGACCGGTAGAATCACCGCTTTGATTGCCCTTCACAAACCTCCTGAACAATTGGCGGGTGGGTACATTTGGTGCAGCGCCCGTATTTTCTATCAGCAATTTTTTCGGAGACAACAACAAGCGAATGCGGCCATCGGGAACGTTGTGGCGAATAGCGTTGCCGAGAAGGTTGTTCACCAGTATATCGGCCAGGTAGGGATGAATGCTGAGGAAAACATCTTGCTGAACCTCTTTCTCCAGCGCGATTGATTTCATTTCGATCAACTCTTCGAAGGAGAAAAGCGAGTTACTGATTACTGCACTGAAATCAATTTTTTCACGGGCTTCGTACTCCTTGTTATCCAGCTTGGCTATCAGCAGCAGCGATTGGTTTAGCGACGACAATTTTTGAACCGCATTTTCGATGCTGTGAATGTGGGCCGCCTGGTCTTTCGTTATCCCCGTTTCCATCAACAGCTGCAGCTTGCCTCTGATCACGGCCAGCGGAGTCTGTATTTCATGCGATGCGTTTTCCGAAAACTCCTTCAAGGTTCGGTAGTCTTCCACAGCTTTCTGCGTCATATCTTCCAAAAACCGGTTGAGCTCCCTGAACTCCTTTGTATTTGAAACTGGTAGCAAAATAGGTGTCTCTTTTTTCAAGCTAAAATTCTTGATGGCTTGAAGAGCCCGGTAAAACGAAATAAGAAGCCGTCGGGACACAAAGAAGCTGACAAAGCTGAAAAACAGCAACAAGACGATAAGTATGGGAATGAGTGAGTTGTCGATACCGTCGCGGATGTCGTCCTCTTCTGCGATAAAGTCAGATGTAAGGATATAGTAATGCCTTCCGTTGATTTTGAAGGATTGTCCGATTGTGAGCTGCCTGTCTACACCACGGGTTCGCGGAGGAAACACCCCCGATGAATCTCTTTCATAATACGCTACCAGCGGGTCTTGATAGTCCAGTTCCCTTATCTTTATATTGTCGTTCAGGGACAGTTCCTCCAGGGGCACTCCATCTTTGAGTTGGCTCACAGCGATTTTCATCCAGGCGTTGAGTTTTATTCTCGCTTCGTCGTCTATCTCGTCCATAATAGACTGAAACACAATAAAACTGCTGATGGCCAGCACCAGGGCGGTGATCGCGATATACCAGATTGTAAACTTGTCGGCCAGTCTCATTTTTTATGCGTTAAAACGGTACCCCAATCCATACACCGTGCCTATATAATCCTCGCCGCCTGCTTCGTGTATCTTCTTCCTCAGGTTTTTGACGTGCTGGTACACAAAGTCGAAATTGGCGAGGTTGTCGGTGTAATCTCCCCAAAGGTGTTCGGCGATGGATTGCCGGGTAAGAACGTGGTTTTTATTTGTGAGGAAATACAACAGCAAGTCGAATTCTTTTTTCGTCAGATCAAGGGCTACACCATGCACCCTGGCGATATAGGTAAGTGTGTTGACTTCGATCTCCCGATAGATAATGACATTGTCTCCACCCTGGTTTTTTCGCCGGTAAATGGCTTTCAAACGGGCGTTCAGCTCTGGCAAATGAAACGGCTTGGTGAGGTAATCATCGGCCCCGATTTCGAGGCCGCTAATCTTATCGTCAAGAGAGTTTTTGGCGGAGATAATGACAACCCCGCTTTTGATGTTCATGGACTTTATTTGCTCCAGCAGCTTCAGGCCATTTCCGTCTGGCAGCATGATATCAAGTACGATGCAGTCGTATTCATAGGCTGCGATCTTATCGGAAGCGTCCGTAAAGTTTCCCACCAACTCGCATACGTAGCCTTCTTTTTGAAGAAAGTTGTGAATGTTCTCGGCCAGGTCCGGGTTATCTTCTACTACCAGTATTTTCATCATTGGGCAATTGTCATAGACCAAAGGTATTTATTCCAGACCAACTACCCAACTGCACCCGGACAAAGTAGTCACCCTCACTTTTCTACTGCTTCGCCAGACATCTGTAGTGCTTCCTTATTGATGAGCGGCCGGGCGTAGACCTCATAAAAAATTGACCTGAGCTTACCCTGATCCTCTGGTCTTCCTGCCACTTTGGAATCGATTTCATCCATGAACTCCTGTCGTTGTTCTTTGGTATATTGGTTATAGTCGGGTTTATGCTGCAAAAACAAGTCGCGGGCTATGTAGGTATTGGGCCACAGCTTGTAGCTCCCAATGATCTGGTGATCCAGAAATTGCCGAATACGGTTTTCAATATCTGCCTTATGCATATTCGGAGAAAGACTTTCGATCTTACCGGCCAGAGGCTGTCCGAAATGAATGTGGATATTTCCCTTGTACCCCAGTATTCCATTTCGCATGGAGGCTTCGTCTTCTCCTTCCCTCTTCACGTACCCCCCCAGGTATCGTTCGGCATATATGCGCACGGCCTTCTCCAGGTCGCAGGGATCCTTTTCATAAGAGATCGAAACAGGGGTCGGGTTTAGGCTGCGAAAGTGCTCCTGCAGGTTGTCTCTGCCTGCCATGGCCAGCATACCCAAAAGCCCTGGCTGCGTGAGGTCATTGCCATCCTTGGCCCGGCCCTCCCGCTGGGCTATCCATACCGATTGGTTTCGTTCGACAATAGTATGCCTGATGTAATCTGACAACACTCTTGAAGCCATGATGAGCTGCCTGGGTGGCAGATTTCTTTTGACGATGAAGCTCTTGTTGATCCGTACCAGCTTTCGAATCCAGTCTTCTTTGAGGAGATTATCACCGATAGCTATCTCCGGTGTATCGAGTCCGTTTTCCACCAATGCCCAACTGATCAGTGAAGGATCCAGGGTAATGTCGCGGTGATTAGATACAAACAAATACGCATGGGCTTCCTTCAGTTCTTCTACCCCTGAAAAGGTAAAGCTGTCTGCCGTCGCTTTCAGTATTCTCATGAAAACGTCATAGATAAATACCTTTTGAAACTCGCTAATGTTAGAGAGCGTTCCTATCTTCTTTTTCACCAGGTCTACCGGCACGTCGGCATAGACCGCCTGAATAGCAGCGTCTACCTGAGGAGTGTGGAGAAGCTCGTCCATTGCCGCAGCAAATTCAAAATCGCGGTACGGTCGTATTTCGTCAAACTGTTCTTCGTTAGTCATCACTTCACAAAGATAAAACAGAAGGGAGTAAGGAGCAAGAATCGGCTTTTAGGCGAGTCTAAAATCAAAAAGCTTTTCTTTAGTTGATAGATTATAATTAATTTTATTCCAGATATTTAAACACTTCTACTTAAAACATAAAATCAATAGAAAAAAAGGCAATTGAGGGTGCGCTGATATCCTCAAAAGAACCACCCAAACCCGCTGGTTTTTGCATTTCGTAATGAGGTTAGAGCCGTCCTTTCTTCAGTTCTTCCACCGCATAATGGCAAGCCCGAGCCGTCAGCGCCATATAGGTGAGTGAAGGATTTTGGCAAGCCGAAGACGTCATACATGAACCATCTGTGATAAAAACATTGGGAACATCGTGGCATTGGTTGTAAGCGTTGAGCACCGAGGTTTTGGGGTCGCGTCCCATACGCGCCGTTCCCATTTCATGAATTACTGCACCGGGTATCGACTTGTGTTCTGCACTCCAAATTTCTTCCAGGCCGGCGGCTTCCAGCATCTCGGCCCCGGTCTTCATCATGTCCTTGAGCATCTTGTTTTCATTCTCGCCATAGTCCATATTGATGCTGAGCACGGGCAGTCCCCACTTGTCTTTTTCGCTTTTGTCCAGGGTCACTTTATTGTGTTTATAGGGCAGGCACTCTGCATAGCCTACCAGTACCATGGTCCAGTCGCCGGGGTGCGACAGCTTGTCTTTGAAGTCAGACCCGACCCCTGCCTGGTTCATTCCCCTACCCCAGTGCTCCCTGCTGGAATAGCATTCGAAGGCATAGCCTCGTGTAAAATCCGGATGCCTGTCGGTGACATTCCGAAACCGGGGGATGTACATTCCATTAGGCTTGCTGCCGTAGTAGTACTTGTCATCAAAGCCGCGGAATTTACCGCCGGAAAACCCGCCTTCCAGGTGGTCCATGAGGTAGTAGCCAAGCACCCCACTGGAATTGGCAAAGCCGTCTGGAAAAGTGTCGCTGGCAGAGTTCATTAATATCTGGGTAGTGCCAAGGGTAGAGGCGCACATGAAAATGACCTTCGCAAAAAACTCATGCGTCTCCATGGTTTCCGAATCGATCACATTCACGCCGACTGCCCTGTTGGTTTCTTTGTCATAAATAAGGCTGTGAACTATTGAATGCGGACGCAGCGTCATGTTACCTGTTTTAGCGGCGGCGGGCAGCGTAGAAGAGTTACTGCTGAAATAGGCGCCATACGGACAACCCCTTGAGCACATATTCCGGGACATGCATGCCCCCCTGCCCAGGTGTGGCTGCGTGAGCACAGCTACCCTGGCACTGATCATGTGCCTGTCAGGATAGTGCGAGTTTATCTTTTGCTTGCAATGTCTTTCCACACAGTTCATCTCGTGCGGCGGCTGCATGATCTGATCGGGCAATTGGGGCAGCCCGGCATTTTCTCCACTTACACCAATAAACGACTCCACGTAATCGTACCAGGGCTCAATGTCCTTGTAGCGGATGGGCCAGTCGATGGCGACTCCTTCCTTAAGATTGGCCTCAAAGTCCAGGTCGCTCCACCGAAACACGTGCCGTGACCAGAGCAGCGACTTGCCGCCCACCTGTGTTCCGCGTATCCAGTTAAATGGCTTTTCCTGGATGTATGGGTTTTCGCTGTCAT
>CAYUJK010000236.1:0-6103 GCA_964444895.1 uncultured Roseivirgaceae bacterium | reverse complement strand
TGGGAATTGTTGCCTGGATGCACACCTTCTCTCCGGCAAAAATGTGGATTGGCGGGCTCAAAATTTTGAATAAGCCGATTGCGCACCTGCACACCCAATTCAACCGGGATATCCCCTGGCCGGAAATTGACATGGACTTTATGAACCTCAATCAGTCGGCGCATGGCGACAGGGAATTCGGCTTTATCGGCGCCCGGATGCGCCTGAGCAGAAAGGTGATCGTGGGCCATTGGCAGGATGCGGAGGTAGTAGAGCGACTGGCCGTGTGGCTCAGGGTGGCTACGGCCTGGGCAGATATGCAAGGGGCTAAGTTTGCCCGCATAGGCGACAATATGCGTGAAGTAGCCGTAACGGAGGGTGATAAAGTAGCTGCCCAGATCAAATTTGGCTACTCAGTGAACGGGTATGGCGTGGGCGATGTCGTCAAGTTCATCGACGAAGTGGGCGATGCTGAGGTGGAAAAGCTGATGAAGGAATATGACGACCGCTATGTGGTGGCCGAGAGCTTAAAATCGGGCGGCGCCAGCAGAAACTCACTGAAAGAAGCTGCGAGAATTGAAATTGGCCTGAGGAATTTCCTGCAAAGCGGTGGCTTCAAAGGCTTTACCGACACATTTGAAAACCTGCACGGCCTGGTGCAACTGCCGGGGATAGCGGCTCAGCGCCTGATGGCCGAAGGCTATGGCTTTGGCGCCGAGGGCGATTGGAAGACGGCTGCGCTGGTAAGGGCCATGAAGGTAATGGCCGTTGGCCTTAAAGGAGGAAACTCTTTCATGGAAGACTATACCTATCATTTTCAGCCAGGCAATATGAAGTGCCTCGGCGCTCACATGCTGGAAATCTGCGAATCCATAGCCGATGGCAAGCCAAGCTGTGAGGTACACCCCTTGTCTATTGGTGGCAAGGCAGACCCTGTCCGCCTGGTATTTGATGTGGCGCCCGGCAAGGCGTTGAACGCCTCAGTGGTAGATCTGGGCAACCGCTTCCGGTTGCTGGTAAATGAGGTTTCGGCTTCTTCTACCGACCAGCCGCTGCCCAAGCTTCCGGTGGCGCGCGTGCTGTGGAATCCACACCCCAACCTGAAGGAAGCTGCTGCGGCGTGGATTCACGCTGGTGGAGCACACCACACGGTGTACAGCCAAAACCTCTCCACCGAATACCTGGAAGACTTCGCTAATATTGCCAATGTAGAGCTGGTGGTTATCGACAAAGACACTAAATTGCGGGAATTCAGGAAAGAATTGCGGTGGAATGAAATGTATTACCACCTATCAAAAGAGTATTAGAAATCACTTTTTTCATAAAACAAAACTAAATCTGATATGGTCAATTTTGCTGCTTTAGACTGGATGGTGCTGGGCTTGTTTTGCTTGGCGCTTATCGGGATCATCGTTTGGGTGAGCCGGATGAAAGAAGACACCTCTTCCGACTATTTTCTCGCCGGTAGGAATGCCACCTGGGTGGCCATCGGCGCCTCTATTTTTGCGTCTAATATTGGCTCGGAGCACCTGGTAGGTCTTGCGGGTGCGGGGGCTTCCAGCGGTATGGCTATGGCCCACTGGGAAATGCACGGCTGGATAATCCTCATTTTGGGATGGCTCTTTGTGCCGTTTTATGCCCGGAGTGGGGTGTTTACCATGCCTGAATTCCTGGAAAAGAGATATAATTCTTCTGCGAGATCATTGCTCTCTATCATCTCTTTGGTGAGCTATGTGTTGACAAAAGTAGCCGTAACGGTGTATGCCGGTGGTGTCGTTTTCAAGCAGGTTTTTGGCATAGAAAGTATAGCCGGTATCGACTTTTTTTGGATCGGGGCTATCGGACTTGTGATCATCACGGGAATATACACTGTGATAGGAGGAATGAAATCCGTCCTTTACACTTCCATGCTACAAACACCCGTGTTGCTGATTGGCTCCATCGTTATCCTGGTGATCGGCCTGATGAAAGTAGGCGGCTGGGGCGAGCTGATGGAGATTGTGGGCAATGTGAACGTGCAATATCAAAATGCGGCAGGGGAGGTAACCTACCGAAGCGATACCGATATGATGACCAATCTGATCCGGTCGGCGAGTGATCCGGAATTCCCGTGGACGGGTGTGCTGCTGGGTTCAGCGATTATCGGCTTCTGGTACTGGTGTACCGATCAGTATATCGTGCAGAGGGTGCTTTCGGGCAAAGACCAAACCCAGGCTCGGAGAGGAACAATCTTTGGTGCGTATCTGAAAATCACCCCTGTGTTCATTTTCCTTATCCCGGGCATGATAGCCTACGCACTGAATGAAAAAGGGATTATTCAACTCACGTCCAGTGATGCAGCCTTTCCGACGCTGGTTTCTTCGCTACTTCCCGCAGGAGTAAAGGGGATTGTAGTGGGAGGCTTGTTAGCGGCTTTGATGAGCTCGCTGGCATCCCTGTTTAACTCCTCTGCTATGCTTTTCACAGTTGACTTTTATAAGAAATATAAGCCGAACGCGCCCGAAAAACAATTGGTGAAGGTAGGTAGAATCGCCACAGCAGTCATCGTAGTATTGGGAGTTCTGTGGATACCTGTAATGCAGAGTATGGGAAGTGTGCTTTATGAATACCTGCAGCAGGTGCAGGGGCTATTGGCGCCCGGTATTGCCGCAGTGTTCTTTATGGGAGTGTTTTATAAGCGAGCAACACCAAAGGCCGGTATGTGGGGATTGATCATAGGGTTCATCTTGGGGATGCTCAGGTTGGTGATCAATATATTTAAGGAACATGTGGAAGTGGGCGGAATAATTCATCAATATTTTATCGCTACCAACTGGCTGCACTATACCATATTCCTATTTTTCCTCACCATACTTCTCATAGTACTCATTAGTTTATTTACTGAGAAGCCAAAGCCTGAACAAATCAGGAGCCTTACTTATGGAGCTGCTTCAGATGAAGAGAAGATGGAGACCCGGAAAAGCTGGAATAAATGGGATGTGATCCACTCGGTCATTATTGTGGGTATCATCGCAGCCTTTTACATCTACTTCTGGTAGAGCAGAGGGACAAAATAGGTTAACAATAGATGGCCGCAAGGCTTGAGGGGAGAGTTGCTGAGAAAGCGACAACGCCCGGCAAGCCTTGCGGTTTTTTTTGTGTAAAAAAAATCCCGCCGGGGCGGGAAAATTTATTTACACACTGTTCAATTTAGCACAAATCCTGCTTTTTAATTGGTTTTGAGGTATTGACGGGCTTTTGTGATCTCTTTGAAATCCAGGTGAAGTTCGTGGTATAGGTCGTGAATAATATCTTTTTCCGATACATCGGTAATCCCATCCGCATCAGCCAGGTTTGACATGTAAGCAACAATTTTTACTTGCTCATCTTTGCTGAGCTTTTGAATGTCCTCTATCAGTGAAGACTTTACTTTTTCGGATGATTCGTCGTTGAGAGTATCCAGCAGGGTCTCAAAATTTCCCCTGTCTATACCCTCGGTTTCGATCATGTGTGAGCCAAAAGAAAGCTCCTTGGGGTCAACCATGCCATCCACAATTATCAGGTAGTAGTACGCCTTGATCAACGTTTTCTGGAAAAAGCTCAGGGATTGTGAATCCATTTTTAAACCATGATTTTGATTGAAAAAGTACAATTTAAAAATAGATTATTACAATTTCAATAGTGTGAAGCTGTTTTTTGGATGAAGTGAAGATTTTTTTAGACGAAACCCGGCAATTTGTCTTTTAACCTTCATGTTCAGGATAAAAAATCCCATGATATTCAAAGGAACTTTCTACGAACCTTTTTCTCCTTGAATACTAATATTATTTTTGCGCACTCAATATGTGATTGTAAAAAACGGAATTTCTAATATGGGAAGAGCATTCGAATACCGCAGGGCCGCCAAAGAAAAAAGATGGGATAAAATGTCAAAATTGTTCCCCAAGCTGGCCAGAAATATTACCATAGCGGCTAAAGAGGGTGGGGCAGACCCTGCCTTGAATGCAAAGCTTCGCACGGCTATCCAGAATGCCAAGGCCGAAAACATGCCCAAGGACAACATTGAATCGGCCATAAAGAGGGCCAGTGGCAAAGATGCCGAATCATTGGTAGAAGTTACCTACGAGGGAAAAGGTCCGCACGGGGTATTGGTATACGTGGAATGCGCCACGGACAATGTGACGCGCACCGTGGCCAATGTGAAATCGTACTTCAACAAAGTAGGCGGCTCACTGGTGCCAAGCGGTTCGCTGGAGTATATGTTTTCGCGTAAGGCCGTTTTCGAGTTTGAAAAAGTAGATGCCATTGACCTGGAAGAATTGGAACTGGAACTCATTGATGCCGGAATGGAGGAAATAGAAGTGGTGGATAATATGGTGTATGTGTATGCAGATTACACCGATTTTGGTGCACTGAATAAAGCGTTGGAGGCCAGAGGCATAGATGTGCAGAAAGCGTCGCTAAAGCGTATTCCAAACACCCCGGTAGAGTTTTCTGAAGAAGAACTCGAAGAAGTTGAAAAACTGCTGAACAAGATAGAAGACGATGACGATGTTCAAGCAGTGTTTACCAATATTAACTAACAAAAACGGGCTCGGTTGATGCCAACTTCGCCCGTTTTTATTTTTTTCATAGTTCTAAGTAGATTCTAAAGCAGCCTCGCTTTACATTCACTTATTCGCCCATAAGCCAGTTTTCAGCCGCTTTGTGGCTGTTAAACTTTGATACGAGATCAGTATTGGGCATAGCCTTTGATGCTGAAAGCGACGCAAACACGTTTTCGGGGAATACCCAAGCGAACTTTTTCAAGCCACCTTCTTCAATCATTCTTGGGAACCAAACATTGGAAGTCCACTCCGAAGCCTTGTTCCAGGGACCGCGCACTTCAGTGTTGTCATTCAATATTTTCGAGCAATCGAGCTTCTTAAAAATCTCGAGAATTTTCTCACCCGACTTGTAGATGTCATCTTCTGTTTGAAATCCGATCCAACGAAGAATAACATAGTTTTTCTCTTCTTCGAGCTCCATTACCAGATTCTTTTGCTCCAGTAATTTTTTTGTTTTTAATGTAACCATAGTTTTAGTAATTAATAGTGTAACCTAAATTTTTGATAATATGTACTAAATTCTTTTCCACGTGATTTTGAAGGTGATCTGCCCTCCACCCACTTTGATTGGCGGGGTTGATAGCGTTAGCAGATCGCCGTTGATTTGTGCATAGCGGGTTTCTTTGTTTCCCAGCCAATTTGGGAACAGCGTACCCTCTACCGTATGCACGAAGGTGGCCGGCTCGGCCTCTGCATACGTGCCGTAGTACGACAGGAACGTTCCGAATGCCTGCGCCTGTTCTTCGGGAGTGCCACCGTCCAGGGCGTCGCTCTTAAAGTTTTGGCGGTTTTCCTGGGCTATCTGCACACTCATGTAGCCACTTTCGTGGTAAATCAGGAGACCCTCAGGTGCTTTCCCAAAGAAGCGCACCTCGTTGCCAGCCTCATCTTCGTATATCCACTTGTGAAGCTTCCACGCTCCTACGATTTCATGGCTTACTTTTTTCATTTCATGATCTCATTTTGTGCAATCTCCGAGAGTTCTTCCCGAATCAGGCTGGTAAGAAATCCGCCGTCTTGTTCGATATACCTGTGTCCGCCGGGTCGTTCGAAGTAGGTGAATACGCCATTTGTTTCTTCATTCCAGGCTTCTACCTGCTCCAGGCTCACACCTTCGTCTTCCCGGCCCCTGATCGATACGATAGGCATGCCGAATGGCTCCTCTCGCACATAGTCGTAGTTTTGCAGCAACTGCATGTCGGCTTTCAGTATGCCGATGAGCGATTGCCGCCATTCTTCGTCCTTGATATGTTCCCGCGACAGGTGCGGGAATCTTGCCACCAACTCCTCCTCTGTAATACCAGATACAACCTTTCTTTTTTCATAAGTAAACAGTGCCGGAGTGGAGGAGGTGAAGATTTTTACCGGCAGCGGCAGTTGCTTTTTCCGAAGCACTTTCATCACTTCGAATTGGAGGGCGCCACCCATAGAATGGCCAAAGAAGGCAAATGGGACATCTCCCACTTCTCGCGAAATTTCATCCGCCAGTATTTCGGCTATTTCCCTCATGTCTGTCATCGGAGTTTCGTGGATACGGG
>CAYUJK010000235.1:4897-6130 GCA_964444895.1 uncultured Roseivirgaceae bacterium | reverse complement strand
CCCAGGTAGTGCCCCATCTCATGGGTTAGTGTCCGCCCCAGCCTCGCATGGCAGTCGATATCTGACTCGCCAACGTGCATCCAGTTGATCAATATTCCCTCCGCGTCGTCCGGGCCCGGCAACAGTAACAGGTCTGTGCCCGGCAGGTCGGTTTCAGGGCCAGTGGCGCTGCCTAACACCAGGCACTCGGTAGACTGCGGTAGCGGTGTAGTCCAGATGTTAATGTATTGAGAGGGGTTCCAATAGGCGTACTGGGCATAGTGGTTTTGGTTGTAGCCGAGTTGTGGCATCGCCAGGCCTGAGGTATCTATCCGGTTAATGCCGTTTGTTTCCGCGCCGTCGGGCGTCCGACTGGCCAGCACAAATTCAATTTTCGCATCACCTCCGGCGGGATCTTCATTATAACCTCTTGTTCCTTTCTTTCTCCTGAAATCTTCATTGAGAATTTCAATCTGCCGGGTGATCCGCTCGTCAGGCAGGTTAGAGCCCTCTCCAATTGCCTCGCCCGCGTGGATCACATGGACGACCACGGGAAGCTGCACGACGTCAATACCCGGCTTCGGAACCGGAACTTCCGGTTTTGGCAACTCTGTGTCTCTTTCCTCGCTGCATCCAACGAGCAGCAGCAACAGAAAAAGACAAAAGGCTCGATTGGCTATTTTTCCCGGCTTCATTCCCTGCCTTACGGAAGAGTACTAAATTGTGTTATGCAAATTCCCGGGGATTAAAGCTAAATTGTGCGGATTAAACAAACCGCTTTTCCATTCCTCAAGCTGAGCCCGGGACAGCATGCTGTTAGCGAGACGTCCTGCCTACCTGTGTACATTTCATACATCGCCCTGTCAAAAATCCATACAGGAGGCTTTATAATGAAATTGTTAACCAACTGAAAATCAGACCCCTTAAAATTCAAGCACACTATTGTATACTCATTGCTCCGTAGAATTTCATGTTTTAATTACGGCGAGAACCTGTCTGCTTCATAGGTGGACAGGTTTTTTTGTTTTAAACCTGAGCCGAGTTTTTGGTGCACTCATTCACCATCCTTATCAACTGCGAGCGACTGGTGCAGTTCGTTTTGCCATAAATCCGGTGCGTGTGGTCTTTCACCGTTTGCAGACTGATAAAGAGGCGGTCGGCAATTTGCTGGTTGCTCAGGCCCAGGCATATCTCGGCCACTATTTCCCGCTCCCGCTGTGAGATAGCGTGTGTCATGCAGAATTCATCAAAGGA
>CAYUJK010000235.1:0-4797 GCA_964444895.1 uncultured Roseivirgaceae bacterium | reverse complement strand
CCCTCCTTTTCTACATACTAAAGTAGGATTTTGCAAAACACTACCAAAGTATGCAAGCCACCTGAGACTTTACACGTACATTTCAACAATCGAAAAAACAATTTTATTCATAAATAAAACAATCATGCAAACGATAGAACAAAAAGGACTAAAGCCGTCATTCAGCAATAGTTTTGGCCACGGATGGGATACTATGTCGAAGTATTTTCTCGTCCTGCTGCTCGTAGTGATTTTACTGGGCCTGGTAACAACGCCCGGCGGATTTGCCCATTTCAATTTCAACCCCGACGATATGAACTGGGAAGAAAAGGGTTTTAAAGACCTGTTCCAGCCTGCCTTTGCGCTGCTGGGGGTAATGGCCGTGATCCTGGGCATCCTGGGCCTGGCCTATGCCCTGTTGGTAGTGCCTGTGTTTGAGTATGGCGGCGACCTTATGTTTGTTCACGCGGTGCGCGATATCCGACCGGATTTCGAAACGTTCATTAGCGGTTTTAAAGAAAACTACCTTCACATTGTGCTGGCCAACCTCCTCAAATCGGCGCTGGTGATGCTGGGATTTATCTTCCTGATTGTGCCCGGCATTATCGTGGCATGCCGGCTGGCGTTTGTATCGTATCTGGTGATGGACAAAAAGCTAGACCCTGTGTTGGCTATTGAAGAGAGCTGGAAGCTGACGCGGGGGCACGGCTGGACAATCTTCTTTATGGGTTTTGCCTCATTCTTTATCTACCTGCTCGGTTTTGCCATGCTTTTCGTAGGTGTGCTGCCTGCTTCCATCTGGACTAAAAGCTCCTTTGCCAGCTTGTACGAAAGCATCCTGATCGAAAAGAATAGCGCCGCTGCGATAGTGTAAGTCCGACCCGAAGGCACTTGCATGGAAATGGATAAACTTTGTCAAAGTTTCGAAGCTTTGACAAAGCTCCGTTCCGCGCGGTTTTCGTAGAACCCTTTTTCATTCACATTCCTTCAGCCACTGGTTTACATCCTGTGGTGAAACAAGGGCCAGGGAATCGTTGAATTCATTGATGATGTAAGTGGCTATTTCGGCAAGCTCCAAATCTGTGAGGCGGGTGTTGGCGGGCATCTGTTGGTTGTACATCCGGCCTCCTACTTCTATCTCGCCCTCCATGCCGTATTTCATCACACATATCGCCTGCGAAATGTTGTGTTTGAAGTAGCCCACGCCTTTCAAGGGCGGGTACAGGGCAGCGAATCCCTCTCCGTTTTCCTGGTGGCAATTCGCGCAGTGGGCGCTATAGAGCTGCCTGCCGGCCGAAACATATTGCTTGATTTTAATGCGTGTCTGATAATCGAGTTCTCCGGATTGCTCCCCTTTTTTACTACTGCATTGCACTATAAACACCAGGACAAACAGACAAAGTATGGCGCGCAAAAGCATTAATGATATTCGTTCAAAAGGATCTTCACATCGCGTATCAGCGCGTTTACATCAGGCGATTTCGTGCCATCGTACAGCCCCCTGATCCTGCGGTCTTTATCTACGAGGATAAAAGCCCCGGAGTGAATGTACCCACCGGGGGCGCTGGCGTCTTCACCGGCCGTGACGAGGTAGCCCTTCATTCCTACTTTATAAATTTCCTCTTTGTCGCCGGTTACGAAATGCCACTTGTAGCTCTCCACACCCAGCTTTTCGGCAAAATCGCGAAGTACCGCCACGCTATCGTGTTCGGGATCAATCGTATGCGAGAGGATAGCCACTTCTTCGTTGTCGAGAAAGGCCTCGTACACCCGTAGCATCTCTTTTTTCATCACCGGACATATCGTGGGGCAGGTGGTAAAGAAAAAATCGGCTATGTACACCTTCCCTTCAAATGTTTGGGGTGTTACAGCGTTGCCATCCTGGTCGGTAAACTCAAAATCGGGTATGGTGTGGTAAACCGTATCGGCTTTTACACCATCCTCTAATTTTATGTCTTCCACATATTTGTTCCCCATAATCGGCAGTCTGCCGGGATCCTTACTGTCTCTATTTCCCGAGCAGGAAGCCAGCATAGCCAGCGCTGCCAAAAAAACGATAATCCGCATGTCAGTTTTTTGTTCTTTGTTTTTTGTATAAAACGATCCCTCCGTAGAGGAAGACAATCAGCACAAACATCCCCACGGCAAAGTAGCTCATATTGATCATGGTTTTCATGGTGCCGAGAAAAACGATGGCAAAAAGAAAGATCGTAGCTATTTCATTGATGACCCTGAGCTGCATAGAGCTGTACTTGTAGGTATCTTTCTGCAAGGCTTTGAAGGTAAAGTGCAGAAAGTGGTGGTAGCCGATCAGCAAAGCAATAAACACTAATTTTACGATGAGCCACTCCGGCATTACTTTGAAATAAGGATGTAAAATCCCCAATCCAAACAGCAGGTTCAGCACCAGCGACGGCCAGCCTATTCCTACCCACAACCTCCTGGACATCAGCTTGAACTGCTGTATCATCGGGTCGCTTCCGGTAGCCCCTTTGTCTTTAGCTTCCGTTTGATAAATGAACAGCCGGGGCAGGTAAAACAAAGCAGCAAACCAGGTAACCGCAAAGATAATGTGGAGGGATTTGAGGGCGAGGATCATAACAATTTTTTTTGCTAAAATAGCGGATTGCACTGTCAGGGCAAATGCATTTCACATAAAATCACTAATTTTGCCGCTCCGAATCAATTTTAAAAAAATCAGATAACGAGTATGCAAACGAACAATTGACTGGTGAAGACTGTTCTACCTGCAATAACTCTGAATCAAAACTAAAAAAGACAAATTCTTAATATGGACGCACTGGAACTGGTAAAAAAGAAACTGGGAAAGCCCTATCAAGACCTCGAGTTTTTATTACATGCCCTTAAGGAAGCACTGATAGAAAACGGTGAGGAAGATATCGCCAACCACATCCCCTGGATAAATGACCCCGTCAACTTTGTTCCTGAAAAGTTCACCATAAAATACGTTCAGCTCTACTCTATCGTGTTTCAGCTCACCAATATGGTAGAGGTGAATGGCGCTGTGCAATTGCGAAGAAAAAAGGAAGACCGTTCGCTGCTGGAGGTAAACGGTCTATGGGCCAACAACCTGAAAAGGTTAAAAGATCTCGGCATCACGCCGGAACAAATTGCCGAGCGCCTGCCAGACATCCGGGTGGAACCCGTGCTTACCGCCCACCCCACTGAGGCAAAGCGGGCTACGGTATTGGAGCACCACCGCGAGTTGTACCTGCTGCTCGTAAAGCGGGAAAATAAGATGTTTACGAAAAAAGAGCAGGAGTCCATCAGAAACGACATTAAGCTCTCCCTGTACCGCCTGTGGAAAACAGGCGAAATATTCGTGGAAAAGCCCGACGTGCAATCAGAGCTTCGCAATATTCTCTATTATGTCACAAACGTATTCCCGGAAGTGCTTCCCGTGTTGGACGAACGGCTGATCCAGGCCTGGGAAGAAATGGGCTTTGACAAAGCGCTGCTCACGAAATCAGAAAATTTTCCTAAGATCTCGTTTGGAAACTGGGTGGGTGGCGACCGCGACGGGCACCCGCTGGTGACGGCAGAAGTAACGGAGTATACACTGAAAACGCTGCGGCTGAATGCTTTCATTGTCATTCAGAAAAAACTCATAGAGCTGGTGAAAAACCTGAGCTTTGCCCTCAAAATTGAAAATACCGACCTGGCATTTCGCAAGCGGTTTGAAACGATGTGCGATGAACTCGGTCCAAGAGGCGAAAAGGCAGTGCAGCGAAACAAAGGTGAAGCCTACCGCCAGTACATCAACCTTATCATTACCAAACTGCCCATAACACTCACCAGCGGACAGGTAACGGACTTCTCTGAGCACCAGGGAAGCTACGTGTACTCAAACGAGCTACTTGATGACCTGAAAATATTACAGAACTCACTGGAAGCATTTGGCGCCAGATCCATAGCCTACGGCGACCTGAACGAGGCCATTCGCATCGTGGAAACGTTTGGCTTTCACCTGGCGCACCTCGACGTTCGCCAGAACAGCAGCTTCCACGACAAGGCCATTACGCAGTTTATGGAGGCAGCGGCGCTTCCAGAAACCAACTATGCCAGCTGGCCGGAAGAAAAGCGTATTGCCTTCATCGAGAGCGAACTGAATTCCAACCGTCCCTTTACCAATGCCAACATGGAGCTTGGCCCAAACGCCGAAGCCGTGCTCTCATGCTACAAGGTAGTTGAAAAACACATCCGCAAGTACGGCATTGAGGGGCTTGGCTCATTCATCGTGAGCATGACCCGCAGCGTCAGCGACTTGCTGGTGGTGTACCTGCTGGCACGCGAAGCCGGCCTTACTGCCAAAACCGAGGAGGGACTGGTATGCACCCTGCCTGTAGTGCCCCTGTTGGAAACCATCGAAGACCTGGAAAACGGACCTAAGATACTGGAAGCGTTTCTGCAACACCCCTACACGCAGCGCAGTCTGAAATACCTGCAAAAGCTGAAAAAAGAAAAGATGCCCGTGCAGCAGGTGATGGTGGGCTACAGCGACAGTAACAAAGATGGAGGCATACTGGCCAGCAACTGGCATCTTTACAAGGCGCAGGCAAAACTCAGCTCCGTGGGCGAAAAGTTCGGGGTGAAGATCCGGTACTTCCATGGCAAGGGCGGATCAATAAGCCGTGGCGCCGGCCCTACCCACTACTTCATCCAGGCGCTGCCCCACTCTACGCTGAATGGTGACATCCGCCTGACGGAGCAAGGTGAAACCATCGAACAGAAATACGCCAATAAGATCAACGCCAGCTACAACCTGGAGCTGCTGGTAGCCAGTGCGGCCTCCAAGAC
>CAYUJK010000234.1:3817-6195 GCA_964444895.1 uncultured Roseivirgaceae bacterium | reverse complement strand
CTCGTCACATTGAGGCTAAACTCAACCGGTGATGACCATGAGCCATTAGCCGCCAATCGTGTACCGCGCACTCGGGCATAGTAGATGACGTTATTGGAAAGACCGGACACCTGGAAGCTCTGCCCACTGATAAAAGGATGGTCTTTTACGACATTCACGAAATCAATATCTTCCGCAATTTGCAGGTGATAATGCGAAGCCATGTCAGACTCAGTCCAGGCCAGGGTAGCCTTACCCGACTCATTGATTTCTACCGGCGTTAAGATTTGCGTAGCTCCCGGAGGAATCCCCACCTTTATTTCATCCAGCCTGATCTGGGCCCGGGGTCCGCTGTTGCCGCTAATGTGATGGTACCGCCATAGTAGTTGCACATAGGCTTTATTGAACACTTCCGGGGGAAGCTGCGAAGCCTCAAATGCCCGGGCATGACCGTCGGCATTGGAACGGTAATTAAACTCAGCACCGTTTAGCACATTTTTAAACGCTCCTTCTGCACCTATTCTATACTGAAGTGTAATACCGTAAGCCCTGGAATTTTGCTGTAGTGTCTCACATAGCCACTGAAGTCGAAAATCAGATACCCCCTGGGTGTTGATGGCAAGCAATATTCCCCCGAGGTCGCGTCCCCGGCCGGTATTGATCATGGCGATTCCTTCTGATTCCAGGCCTGTAATGCGTGTTCTGCTGGTCGTTTTATACGGATACCCCACAGCCGCCGCGTCGTCAGCATGGTAGTCGTCGTGATCAATGTAATAGGGATACAAAAGAGGCTCGTTCAGCTTTGGGTCATCTTTATCGCTCTGCAAAAAAAGCATGTTTACAGGATAGCTTCGCTCCGGTTCATCAGCACTCCACTCGTCAAACACCAGATCCGACGCACTGAGCTGCGCGGCCTCCGGATAGATCAGTACCCTGAATGCATGTTGAACGGGCTCTGCGGCTCCGTCATTCGCAGCCACGACAATCTCAGTGTCTCCACGTTTCACCGGAGTTATTGTTAACGTTGTCCCGCTCACAGAGACGGTGGCATTTTCTGAAAAACTACTGAAAGCCGTAAAAGTTATCTCGTCTCCATTGGCGTCATGAAACACTTCTGCAAGGTCAATATTGCGATGACCGGCATTTTCGATAAGACTGACGAGGCCTACGGGCGTAGACACTACAGGTGGGAGGTTTGTGCCGTCCAGGGGCACACCTTCTACCGTTACATTATCAAACCGGTGGTTGCCTGCAGTACTTCCGGATGCCTGCTCAAAAGTAATGCGCAGTAGAAACGCTTCGTTGTCATCTACGGTCGGCAAGCTGCTGAAGTCAAACATATACACAGCAGGGTCACCATCCACAACTTCAACTTGATCCCATTCCAGAAAGGTATCTCCGTCTACAGAGTACTCAACTTCCTGAACGCCCGCACCCTGTCCAGACCTCCGCGTCTCATATTTCAGTACAATATTCTCGTATCCTGTAGTAGGCGCAGAAAACACCATTGAGGCGCCCAGGGGATTATTGATCCGTAAATGCGCACCTGCTTCATCACCAAATTGGCTATTTTCTGCTGCAAAGCCGCTGCCCGTTCCGCTTGCTATTTCGGTGTCGGGTCCTTCCTCGACAGTAATTTCTGCTCCTCCTGTCGTAAATGAGGGATTCAGGAGCTCTTCTGTGTCGTTAAAGCTCCAATAGTGAAGCAGGTGTCTCTCAACATCCGCTTCAAACACAGCAGTGACAGCAATATCCTCGGTAGGCGTAATAAAGACTACGGCTGAGTCTTCTTCTACTCCATCCCACCCTACAAAGCGATGGCCTGGCGCCGCAATGGCTTCTATCCTAACCGGGATGCCGTTAAAGTAATTCCTCGTATAGGGATACGGATCTGCCGGCACACCAGCGGTCTGGCCGGTAATCTCCATCGAATTGATCTTTACATGTCCGTGCCCCGAAGCCGATACGTTTAGGGTTACTTCCACATCATCTGAAAGATTGAAATAATTTCGAATATGCTGTCTTTGGTGGTGCGGCCGGTTTTGTACAAAATTGAGCATGTGGTTGATCTCATTGTTCCAATTATCTGTATTGGACGGGCTCTTCCACCGTTCAATGTGTTCAGCAATTTCCGGCTGATATAATTGCTTGAGTTGATTGATGATTTCTGTGGTTCTTTCAGGGCGGAATGTCGTATTAAGCGCATCGTTGAACCTGTTGATAAATGCAATCCGGAAAGAATCATTTTCAAGCAGGTTTCTCAATAAAAAGGTAGACCAAGGCGGATTAGGCCAGCCAGGACCGCTGGGGTCGGTAGCAAACTCCAGGGTGTTTTCTGTGTAGGAAGAATTGTAAAGTCCAAATCCAAAATCCGTGTCGTACAGCAGCCATCGCCATCT
>CAYUJK010000234.1:0-3717 GCA_964444895.1 uncultured Roseivirgaceae bacterium | reverse complement strand
GGCTGAGGTAATGCTTATCGTAGCGCTCGCGGATATTGAGAATGCCCCAGTATTCGCCATTGATAAATACTACCGAAGGCCGGGAGGCCTGTATGTCGATGCCGAGTGGTCTGGCAGCATATTGGATAGCGGCATCCCGGAACAAGGTGTAGCCCCAATCGTTTCCACCGTTTCGCAGAAAAATTCTCTTGTATTGGTCATAGGGCTGATCCGGGAAAATCGGATACTGGAAATGGGACTCTCCGTATTCGTTTCGCGCATATAACCTAAGGCTTTTTGAGGGGTGCGAGCGGCTCCATCCTCCATGAATACGTACCCCAACCTGCTGGTCTATAACGCTGCCCTGCTCGGGGTCAAATATTTCCAGGTGAGCAGGATACTCCCACTCATCTCCCCTCCGGTGGTAATTGGCAGGTACGCCGCCGTCTGCCGATTGCCATGAGTTTCCCGCGCGCCAGGAATCAAAATCCTCGCCCGCTACATAGATGCCGTCTTCGTAGTCAAACAAGTGATCCTCCGGGATATTAAGCGACACAACCGCCATACTGTACCGGTTGCCGGCTTCGGGAGCAATAAAATAAGATTTTGTAACCACCTCGCTGGGAGCGTACCCCTCTTTGAAGGCCCGGGCCCGTACCACCGTTCCCTTATATACGGCGCCGCCTGGGAAATACCAGGGATCCTGGTGGTAGGTAGATGAGATGTTCGCGATTTGGTTGGACTCACCCGACCGGTCTGCTATGCCAATGGCCCCTTCGTAGTTCAACGTTTCAACCGATCCCGTGAGCAGCGAACCTCCAGACTGCCCCGGGTGCTCTGCATACCTGTTTTTGTAAGAATAGGTAGCGCCGCCTATATTGGCCTCATCAGGAACAGAACCATCCAGCGTGTAGAGAATTGTCACTTCAGGATCAGCCGCCGACAGTGTGAGTGAAAAAGGATTGGCATAAAAACCCCCATCGTGAGAAAAAGACGGTGGACTAAGTAGCGACCCCTGTCCGGCAGTGGTGTTGGAAGCATCGGGAGTTGGCGAGGAGAAAAAAAACCAACTTCCGGCCCCATCGGGCTTTCGGCCATAGGACACATCCGCAGGCATGGCTATGGGGCTCATCTCGTCAATGCGGACATCGTGAGGATCCGTCAATGTAAGTTCTTCACCATCGGCACTTATGCTGAAGTTTGTATGTAAAGGGTTAGCCGGATTCGCCCGGTCTTTTCCCGATGCCCATATCAGCATAAAATCACCTGCAGCGAGTGTAACATTGGGAAACACCCACTTATACGGTTCATCGTAATTGTCAGAAAGTCCATATCCGGATAAGTTCACCGGATTACTTCCTCCATTGTATAGCTCTATCCAGTCTTCGTGGTCGCCATTTTCATCACTTACAGTAGAGGAATTCGAAGCCATTACTTCATTGATTCGCACCTGGGCTATGGTTTGGGAAGCAAAAACAAGGGGGAGAACAACGCCCAAAAATGATGTCCACAATCTGAAATTAGACATTACTATTTTTTTAAAAATGAAATGGATTTTAAGGTTGGTATTTCAAAAATAGTAAAAAACATCCGTTTTTCTAAAAAATCAAAGGTGCTGCGCTCGGTCGAAAGGGAAGCCGCCAGGGCAGTTACCCTGGCAAAAAAAAGGGCCCGAGGCTACTCCTTGTCCTTCTCTGCTGTTTCGGTTTGTTCTTCCGGGGGCTCTGTAGTAATGTTGCCCTCTTCATCTACGTAGGCAAGCATATCGTCCAGATCACCGCTTGAAGGAGCATTCTTTCGCTCCAGTTTCTTTTTAAACTTTTCTTCTTTCTTCTTTCTCTTCTTTTCCTCTTTGAGTTTTTTGATGAAGCTGTTATTCGATCTTGCCATATATATTACTTTTTGTTTAGAAAATGACCTGCCGGGCTTTCCGGCGGTGGCTAAAAAGTGTAAATCACTGAATATGGGGAGTGGGTCGTTTTGAAAGGCGGCTGGAACGAACGAAGAAATAAAAACCCCTTGTTGTGAAGCGCTTCTAAAAACGTGTGGACCAGGTCAGCAATTCAGTGTGGATGGCCCGTAAAGTGCTATTACACCCGCCAGGCATAATCCAAAGGTACGAAAGCCGCGCTACAATGCCAATTTATTGCCACGCGAATTTATTTCACCCGCGTCCAGTAGGTAGTCCTGCCAATGAGCGAAAAACCAATGTACCCTCTCACAAATAGCTTATCGGCCGACTCCATTTTCATGTAGCAACTGTATGTCTTTCCGTTTTTCGGATCGTAAATCTCTCCGCCGGTATATTCACCCTCTTCGAAGACAAAATTTTTCAAAATCAGCAACCCCACCAAAGGTTTGTTTTGCAACTTGGGATCGGGATTGTTCTCGTCCAGTCCGCTATCGCCGGGCTTCATTTCTACCCACACTATTTTACCGGTATATTTTCCGCTTTCTTTGAAAATTTCAATTTTCCCTGTTTTCTCTTCGTTGTACCACACGCCCAATATTTTATCGGGATTTTTTTGCGCGGTGGCGCCTTCAACAATAAAAAAGAAAGCAAGGCAGGTGACAATTCTAAGAAAGTTCATGGCTTTGGATTTTGTTTTCAAAATATATCATAGAAGTTTCCTATTTTTAGCGGTGTGTTCTTGCAACATCGCCAAAAGTACTTGAAACCGCAGTATAAAAATATTTCACCAAAACGCCCACAAATACCCTTCTTGTATGCATTTGAGAAGGAGTTCTCAGATTTTATTAAATTTGATAAGCCGCTTGCGTTTTGCATTGGCAATGGAGGTTTATACTTTTGCTTTTGCTCAAAACACGACCCTGTCCAATTTTTTGAAAAATAGATTTGATAAAATTGGTTACTATAAAAATTAATGTTGTATTAAACGCTGAGGGTAAATGAAAGACAACGAGGTTTTAGAACGAATAATTCGTGGTGATGAATCAGCCCTCGACTTCATCTATAAAAAGTACTACCGGATGATGACCAACATGGTGATCAAAAACAGTGGTACTGAAGAAGAAGCGAAAGACATATTTCAGGAGGCCCTGGTGGTTTTCTGGAAAAAGGCAATAAGTGGCAATCTGGTGCTTACGTCGAAGATCAGCACTTTTGTTTACAGTATTTGCCTCAACTTATGGAGAAAAGAACTGGAGCGCAAAAGCCGATACTCCAGCGAAGAAAAAGACGGTGTCGAGTTCATGAACGATGAACAGGAAGAGAAAATAAAGATTATTCATGAGTGTATTCACGAGTTAGGTGACACT
The DNA here is from genome assembly GCA_964444895.1 of uncultured Roseivirgaceae bacterium. Taxonomy (GTDB): domain Bacteria; phylum Bacteroidota; class Bacteroidia; order Cytophagales; family Cyclobacteriaceae; genus CAJXNP01. Next base: position 459 of record CAYUJK010000234.1, on the reverse strand, counting down.
TGTAAGAAAATTTTAAGCTATCACTACTTTGACGGGTTATCTATGCAAGACATAGCGGATAAATTAGGGTATGCAAACACCGACACTGCTAAAACCAAGAAGTATAAATGCAAGAAGCGATTATTCGAACTTGTAAAATTAAAATATTCAAAAAGCGACTTTTTAGATTAAATACATGAACACGAATTCAAATATCGAGGAACTGGTAAGCAGGTATTTAGAGGGCGAGATGTCTGATATCGAAAAGCTGAACTTCGAAAACCAGTTGGTCAACAACACCGACTTGCAAGAAGAGTTTCAGTTGCAAAAAGACATCCTCGAAGGCATACAAGATTACAGGAAGGCCGAGTTGAAAGCCCGCCTGGACAATATCGCCGTTCCTTCTTCGGGCATCTATCAATACCTGGGTGTGAAAATCGCCGCCCTGGTAACGCTTACTACCCTGATCGGTTTTGGCGC
>CAYUJK010000233.1:0-6248 GCA_964444895.1 uncultured Roseivirgaceae bacterium | reverse complement strand
CTGGTGCTGCTGAGCCAGGGCTACCACGGGGTGAGCGCCGCAGGAAAATATCCCATCCGGGGCATTCTAAAATTCCCCTCGCCGGAGCTCAACAAGCAAACAGTATATATGCCGCTGGCAGAAGCCCAGTATTTCTATTTTACAGAAAACAGCGTGACGGCGCTGGTACTGATGATTGAAGACCAATACCACCTGAATGCTGCCATGAACCACCTCAGGTCCCGGATCGGCAGCCCGTACAAAGCCATGACCTGGAGCGAGATGCAACCGGAGATCGTGCAGATGATCGAGGCCGACCGGGGTGGCGCCATCATTATGAAGGCCATTCTGTACATCCTGATTGGCTTTGGCATCTTCGGCACCGTGATGATGATGATGGCCGAAAGGCGGAGAGAACTGGGCGTCATGATCGCTATCGGCATGCAAAAAGGCCGGCTTTCCATCATTCTCCTGTGCGAAACCTTGTTCATTGGGTTTATCGGTGTGGTAGCGGGGTTTATTGGCAGTGTACCCATCATCGCCTATTTCTACAAAAACCCCATCGTGCTCACGGGCGATGCGGGCCAAACCATGGAAGAGATGGGTTTTGAGCCGCTCATGTATTTCTCGTGGATACCCTCGGTATTTTACAACCAGGTGATTACGGTGTTTTGCCTTACGGCGGTGATTGCCCTGTACCCGATTATCAATACTTACCTGCTAAAAGTACACCTGGCATTGCACGGTTCTTAAAATATTGAGGCCATATTCTAAAGCAAATATGATATGAATAGGATTAATGGAATGATAGAATACTGGAATAATGGTGGGTTAAACAATCTTCTTTCCAATATTCCAGCCTTCCAGCTTTCCAGCTTTTATGTTGCAAAGAGCAAATAGGTCTCAAATCATATGGAAATTAGAATATAGCCAATATTGACTATAAAAAACAAAAAAACATCATGATACTATCCATTTCCTGGCGCAACGTATGGCGCAACAAGCTGCGCAGCCTGATCATGATCACGGCCATCACCCTCGGCCTGTGTGCAGGTATTTTTGCCTCTGCTTTTTACCTGGGCATGGCGGATCAACGGATCGAAAAGGCTATTAAAACGGAGATTTCACATGTTCAAATCCACCAGCCGGAATTCCTGCAGTCGAATGACATCAGCAAGTTCATAGGCCAGGGAGACGCCATAGCGGAACAAATACGTGAAATGCCTTCCGTAACAGGGGTAAGCTCCCGCATTGTGATCTTCTCCATGATAGGCTCTGCCGAAACGGGAAGCGGAGTCAAGATCGTGGGCATCCACCCCGATTTGGAAAGGCAAACCACCAACCTCCACACCAAAGTAATCGAAGGCGATTATTTCGAAGAAAACAAGCGTAACTCCATCGTAATTGGCCACAAGCTGGCTGAAAAGCTGAAAGTGAAGCTGGGCTCAAAAGTGGTGATCACGCTTCAGGATGTGGAAAACAACATCACTTCGGGAGCTTTTCGCATCACTGGCATTTTCAACTCGCTAAACACCGGCTACGACGAAGGCAACGTATTCGTTCGCTACGAAGACCTTGCCCGCCTCACTGATTTTCCCGCAGGTGCCTGCCATGAAATAGCGGTGCTGGCTAAGTCCAATGAAGAGGTGGACGGCCTCAAACAACAAATCGATAATCTGCTCACCGGATACCAAAATGACTCAGCAGCTCTGCAGGCACGAACCTGGTACGAGGTAAGCCCTGAAATGAACTACCTCGTAGAGTCGATGGACTTGTACATGTACATTTTCATCGCCATTATCCTGCTGGCCTTGCTTTTCGGGATCATCAACACCATGCTCATGGCCGTGCTGGACAGGGCCAAAGAGCTGGGCATGCTCATGGCCATCGGGATGAGCAGGATCAGGGTGTTTTCGATGGTTGTGGTAGAAACGGTATTTCTTTCACTCACCGGTGGCGTAGCGGGCATAGCGCTCGGGTACCTGGTTGCCAAGTATTTCGAAACCCACAGAATCAACCTGGCCGCCTGGGGCGAAGTGTATACCGACCTGGGATACGATCCTTTTGTATATACCACCATCGAGTGGTCTTACCTCATCAACACCACGGTGATGGTGATTATCACAGGCATTATCGCTTCCATCTATCCCGCCATCAAAGCCTTGAAAAACGACCCCGCGGAAGCGCTTCGAATAGAGTAAAAAATTAAAAATCGACATACAATGAGCATTATTCAAATAAAAGACCTGACAAAAATCTACGACGGCAAGCACATTGAAGTAAAAGCGGTGAATGGAATAAACCTTTCTATCGAAGAAGGTGAATTCACCGCAGTTGTAGGTCCTTCAGGATCGGGAAAAACCACCCTGCTGAACATGCTGGGTGGGCTGGACCGGCCCACGAGCGGCGAGGTGATCATTGGCGGCGTCAATGTTTGGAACTTGAGTTCCAGCAAACTCATCGACTTCCGGCTGCACAATATTGGCTTTGTCTTTCAGTCGTACAACCTGATACCAGTGCTTACGGCCAAAGAAAATGTGGAGTTCATTATGGAACTACAGGGACGGTCGAAAAAAGAACGCTTTGACAGGACAAAGGCATTGCTGGAGACCGTGGGTCTTGGCGACCGCCTCGACAGCCGGCCCAACAAGCTCTCCGGTGGTCAGCAGCAGCGGGTGGCGGTGGCCAGGGCCCTGGCGCCAAAGCCAAAGTTTATCCTGGCTGATGAGCCCACTGCCAACCTGGACAGCAAGTCTACAGAAATGCTGCTCGATATCATGGAGCAATTGAACAAAGTGGAAAAGGTGACCTTCATCTTTTCTACCCACGACGCCAGGGTGATGAAAAAGGCGCGACGCATCATCACCATTGAAGACGGCAAAGTCATCAAAGACGAAAGGAAGCAGCCATAGCAATGACGAACTGGAAAAAATGGATGGGAGGAGCGCTGCTGCTTCTTCCCCTGTGGGCATTCGCACAGGACGACTCCAAGCTTCAGCTTAGCGGGTACATCAAATACCTGCACACGGTCAACTACCAGGATTTCAATGAAGAATGGATGGCGGAAAGCCTGTTTCACAACCGGCTGAATTTCAAATACTATCCGCATGAAAACCTCACTGGCTACCTGGAAATACGAAACCGCTTTTTCTGGGGCGATTTCATTGAATCAATTCCCATTTACAAGCAATTCATCGACCAGGACAACGGCTTTGTTGACCTTTCATTTAATGTGGCCGACGGGCGATCTTACCTGTTCAACTCCACCATCGACCGGTTTTACCTGGAGTACAACAAAGATAAATGGATGATCCACCTGGGAAGGCACCGCGTAAACTGGGGCCAAAACCTCGTGTGGAACCCCAACGACGTTTTCAACGCTTTTTCCTTTTTCGACTTCGATTATGAAGAAAGGCCCGGCACCGATGCCCTGCGGGTACAGTACTATACCAGCAGCACCAGCGCCGCCGAATTTGTGTATGAACTGGGCGAAACCATTGACGATATGTCGTTCATGGGCCTGTATCGCTTTAGCCGGTGGAACTACGACATTCAATTTTTGGGAGGATTGGTTAAGAACGATGTGGTAGTCGGCACGGGATGGTCAGGCGATATCGAGGGCGCCGGGTTTCGTGGAGAGATCACCTATTTTCATCCCAAAAATCAGCTCGACGAATCGAATGGGCAGCTGGTGGCGTCCCTATCGGGCGACTATACCTTTACCAACCGGCTGTACGTACACGGCGGAGTGCTCTACAACAGCATAGGCTCTACGGAAAAAGTAGGGATGCCCAATCCGGCTATCCTCACGGGCACTTCTGCCAAGTCGCTTACCTTATCGCGGGGGTCCTTGTTTGGCCAGCTCGGTTATCCCGTTACGCCGTTGTTCCGGGCAGATCTCGCCGCTATTGTCAACCCGTTCGATGGATCATTTTTCGTGGGCCCCTCGCTCACCTACTCCCTGATGCAAAATTTCGAAGTCCTTTTTACCGGACAATTGTTTGACGGTGAAAGCGGCTCCGAATTTGGCGATGTGGGCAAGCTGTGGTTTATGCGAATGAGGTATAGTTTTTAACTCAAATCACCAGGGAAAGCAACAAGGCCAGGAAAAAGCCTATGAAAGAAATAACGGTAGTTACCACCGACCAGGATTGCAGCGTTTGCTTTTCCGTGAGGTAAAGATACTTATTGATCAGCCAGAACCCGCTGTCGTTCACGTGCGAGAAAGTAGTGGCGCCTGCTGCTGTAGCAATTACGATAAGGGCTAAATGTGGGTCACTCACGCTCACCAGCTCCAATACCGGGGCCACCATACCTGCCGAAGTGATCATAGCCACCGTAGCCGATCCCTGCGATATCCTGAGGATCATTGCCAGCAAATAGGCTAAAACAATGGGATAGCTTTTCGCAAAGAACAATGACTCTGCCAGCGCGGTGCCGACTCCACTGTCCACCAGTATCTGCTTGAACATGCCGCCCGCCCCGGTAACGAGGATAATCAAACCGGCAGGACCAAGCGCCTTGTTGGCAAGGTTCAACAGCATTTTCGAATCAAACCCCTTGCGTATGCCCAGCCAGTAGGAAGCCGCCAGAGTAGCCAGCAGTAGTGCCGTGAATGGGTGCCCAATGAACTGAACCGCTTTTACCCAGGTCTCTCCTTCTGCCAGTGTCCCTTGCTTTACATTGTACTCCACTATGGTATTGATCATGATCAGCACAAGCGGAAGACCTACCAGGGCAACTACCGACCGGAACGATGCCTTTTTGAGTGCAGGCGCCGCGTCTTCTGTCACCGTCAAATCCAATGGCGGCGGATTTACCATAATTTTATTGCCAATGTATTTGCCAAGTACCGGTCCGGCTACTATGGCCGTAGGGATGCCGATAATGAGGCCGAATATGATCACCCAACCCATTGACGCGCCCAGCACCTGGGTTACCGCTACAGGGCCGGGAGTAGGTGGAATGAAAGCATGTGTGACAGCCATTCCCGCCAGGAGAGGTATGGCATAGAAAAGCATCGATTTCTTTGATTTCCGGGAAAGCGCATAGATCACCGGCATCAGCATGATGATACCTATGTCCATGAAGATGGGGATGGAGATGATGAATCCCGCGATGGTGAGCGCCCAGGTAGCGCGCTTCTCGCCAAAGCTCTTCAGCAGTTGCCTGGCCAGGGTTTCCGCTCCGCCGGACGACTCCAGCAATTGTCCAAAGATAGCGCCAAGGCCTACGATCACCGCCACAAAACCCAGTATTCCTCCCATGCCGCTTTCCATACTTTTCAGCACCTGCTGCGGGTCCATGCCGGCGCCCAGGCCTACAATCATACTGGCAATGATCAGCGCTACAAAAGCGTGCATCTTAAATTTGATCACCAGCAGCAATAAAAAAAGTATAGCAAAAGTGGTGATGGAAAGCAACAGTGCGGTCTCAGACATAGTGGGTTAGGGGTTTTAAGTATTTCTGCACATTTCAATTTACCTTGCAGACGAAAAAAAGCAGTATTCTATAATTAAATTCTATTTGTTCTTTACAACCTGTAGGTTGGAAAACTGGAATATTGGATTATTGGAATAATGGAGGTTAAACAACCATCTTTCCCTCCCCGAAAACTTTTGGAACGGCGCTATTATTCTACCATTACTTGTCAAATCCAATTTAATTTGGAACATAGCTACTAAAGCTATTTTCGATTATTAAGAATTTTCGAAATTCGGGCGGTTAAAATATCTGAAAATCAAAACACAACCAATTTTTAACGAGAATATTTAAATAATGAAAAGAAAAGAGCTGATCTACGAGATGAAGGCTTCGGGCATCGTAGCCATTATCCGGACCTCAAAAGACGAGCACATTCCCTATATCGCCAGGGCACTGGCGGAGGGCGGAGTGAAATTTCTGGAAGTGACCACCAACACCCCCAACGCCCTGAAATGGATCAAGACGCTCTCGGCGAATGAGTATCGCGACGTCGTGGTGGGTGCGGGCACCGTGCTCAACGGACAGATGGCCAGCGACTGCATAGAAGCCGGGGCGAAATTCCTGGTGACGCCTTTTACCAAAAAAGAAATCATTGACGAAGCCCATTCCCGAGACGTGCCGGTGCTATCAGGCGCCATGACACCCGGCGAGATTGCCCAGGCCCATGAGTGGGGCGCCGACGTGGTGAAGGTGTTCCCCGCCGAGATATTCGGGCCGGCATACATAAAAGCCGTGAAAGCCCCGCTGGACTACATCACCCTGATGCCCACCGGCGGCGTGAACCA